>JAFAUR010000187.1 GCA_019243205.1 Acidobacteriaceae bacterium
GTTATCGACTGGTCTGCCGGACATCGCTCAGCCTTATTTATCATCGGGTCGGACACTGTTACTAATCTTCATCGATGCTACGTTTGGTTGCGGTCCGAGTTTACAAATACCTTCTCACCAAGTGGGCCATCTCCAATATTGAGAAACAACACGTCAAAGCTTCCGATCCTGATGCCTTGAACGATCCATTCGAGTTTCTGCCTGTCGACGTAACTGACGACAACTACCGGAAACAGATCGAGGAGCGCGTTCAATTCGTTCTGCACGAGAAGGTGCTTTGCTGCTTTTCGCAAACTGCTACCGATCCCCTCCTTTGGGCGCATTATGGTGATTGTCACAGCGGCATTTGTCTGGGCCTTGAGATTTCAGAAATGATTGATGACCGGCTAACGCCAGTCAATTACGTGAATCGCAGGTATCAGCCGACAGAGATAGCGAACAACCAAGATATTGCGAAAAAGCTACTCTTCACGAAATTCTCAGCCTGGGGTTACGAACGCGAAGTCCGTGCACTTCTTCCCAAAGAAGTGTCGGAACAGCCACGAGAGTTAACGTTTATCACTTTCGACGAGGACTTCGCTTTGAAAGAGGCTATCTTGGGCCATAAGTGTAGGACCTGCACTTCGGGCATCAATTCGAAGCTCGCCGACTATCCGGGGAAAGTAAAGTTGCTGAGGGCTCATCCCTCGCTATCTGATTTCACGATGTCTACTCAGACTGCGGCTGAGAGTATTCCAGCTTAGGAACCTAACGACCTCGGCATGACGGGAGTAGATCCCTACTCCCACCTCAGCGCATCCAACGGGTCAATCTGCGATGCATACCGCGCCGGAATGAGGCCTGCAACGCTCCCGATCGCCATCAGAAATGCGGAGGCCGCGAACATCGTGCTGAAGTCACTCGCTTTCACACCAAACAGCTGATTCTCGATCAGCTTTCCCAGCGCAAAGGCGAGCGGCAGCGCAGCCGCTACTCCCAGCGCCGTCAACACCAGCACTTCCGACATCACCATCCCAAGCACGGTCCTACTCGCAGCGCCCAGTGCCATCCGAATACCAATTTCGCGAGTGCGCCTACTTACCGCAAAGGACATCACGCCATACAAGCCAAATGCTGCCAGCGCAGTCGCTAGAAATCCGAAAGCGGCAGACAACGCGAACGTCAATCGCTCGATATAGTGCGTCTCATTCACTTGCGTATCGAGCGTCTTGACTGAAAAGATAGGCAGCCGTGGATCAAACTGGTGCACCGCTGTTTGTACCGCAGCCTGCACCGCTGTCGGATCTCCGACACTGCGCACATAAAATGTGAAGCTGCTCGGATTTGGCTCCTGCATCTCTGGCAAGAACACGATGCGAGGCGTCTTCTCCTTCAGATCCGAGACCTTCATGTTGCCAACCACGCCGACAATCTCCATCTCGAGCTTTGCCCTCCGTGGGTGTCCGAAGCCGATGTGCCGGCCCAACACGTTTCGCCCGCCGAAGAAGTAGCGTACAAACTCCTGATTCACGATCGCGACCTTTGGCGCATTCACGCCGTCGCGATCACCAAAATCACGTCCCGCAACTTGTGGCAACCGCAGCGTCCCAAAAAACCCCGGCAGGACGTGTTCCACCGTGAGGTTCACGTTTTCGCGCTCTTTGGTCTCATAACCTTCTACACGCGTTGTCCGCATTTCCCCATCGCGTGACAAAATTGGCGTCGAGGCCCCGGAAGCAGCCTCTACTCCTGGCAGATTCGAAATGCGTTCAAGCAATGCATGTTCGGCCTCGCGCGTCCGCTCGCTCGAATATCCCGAGAGCGAAGGATCCAGCGAGAACGTCAGGATGTGTCTGGTCGATACGCCCGGATTCACGGCCATGAGGTTTCTCAAACTGCGCGCAAATAACCCTGTCCCAACCAGCAAAAGCAAAGAGAGCGAGATCTGCGCAGCCACCAGTCCTTTGCGCAACAGAACGCTGCGTCCGCCCACCACCGCAGTTGCCTCTGCCTTCAACACCGGCGCCACATCCGGATTTGCAGCCTGCATCGCGGGCAGCGCTCCGAATACAAGCGCCGTGACCAGGCTAATCCCAAGCGTGAATAACAATACGCGTTTGTCGGGCGTCACGGCGATCGCATTTGCTGCACCCTCGAAAGGCAGCAAACGCAGAAGCAGAGAGCCGCTCCACCATGCAACCAATAACCCGAGCGCCGCGCCCAAAAACGAAAGCACTACGCTTTCGAGCAGCACCAGCCGAATCACCGCGCGTTTGCTGGCGCCCAGAGAAAGACGGATCGCAATCTCCCGTTGCCGGGCCGCCGCGCGCGCGACCAGTAGATTCGCAACGTTCCCGCAAGCAATCAACAGCAGGGTTCCGACCATTGCCATCAGCACAATCAGCGGCTTCGAAAATTGGTCGCGAACCGTCGACACGCCCTTCGCGGCCGTGGACAGCCAGAACGCGTTTTTCAGATAGCGCTCGCGGAACTTATCGTTTGACTCCGTATTCGCCTTCAGGTCCTCGCGCTGTTCCTGCCGGTAGATCACTTGAATAGCAGATTCGGCCTGTTTCAAAGTCACGCCCGGCTGCCTGCGCCCCAACAGGTGAAGCCAAATCGCAAGCCGGTCATTCATGTGGCCCCAGGTCGGCATCGCCGCTTTGGTCATCGCCAGGGGCACGAACACGTCTACCGGGTTACCCACATCCGTTCCTCGAAAGCGGTTCTCCGCCACTCCGATCACTGTAAACGGATGGCCATTGACATCTACCGTCTGGTTTAGGATTTCCGGGTTACCGCCGAAATGCCGTTGCCAATAGCCGTAAGTCAGAACCAGGAACGGTTCACCGCTCTGCGTCTCGTCGTCTTTGGGTGACAGGGTCCGTCCAATCGCCGCTCCCACTCCGAGCACCTCGAAGTAATTCCCGCTCACCAGTTCCGCCCGAACACGTTCCGAGCTGCCCTTCCAGCCGAGGTCGACCGGGGTCTGATATTCGGCTACCAACCCCGAGAGAACCGATTTCGTCTTCTCCCGGAATCCCGTGTACATCGGGTAAGAAAATGCATGATCATTTATCTGCATGCCCGAGAACGCGCCATCCCAGTCCAACAGAACCAACTGTTCCGGATTTTTGACGGGCAGCGACCGCAGGAGCACCTGATCCATCAGAGTGAAGATGGCCGTGTTGGCGCCGATTCCGAGCGCGAGCGAAACAACCGATACGAACAGGAAAAGAGGACTCTTGAGCAGGCTGCGCAGTACAAATCGCAGGTCGGAAGGCAAAGAACGCATATATCAAAGGCGTAGGGCACGCGAACGTGCAAACCGTACAATTCCACGAATGAGCAACTTAGAGTCGGTCCGCGAAAGCGTTGCCGTTCAAAGCGGGGAGCAGGTGTCCGATTCCGAACAGATTACGCGGGCTTATTTCTTCTTCATCTGAGTGAAGGCAAGCTGTTTCTTTGCGCCTTCCACCATCAGGTGATCGTCGCCGTTGTAATACGTAAGCTGCTGGCCTTCGGTAATCCCTTTGTAGCTGTCCTTAACATGCGGCGCACCTCCGTTTAGCACTACCTTGTCTTCTTTCGTGTAGTACTCGGCATGATCCGACGTCCCCTCACGCGTCCTGTTATTTGGCAGCACGTCAAAGATTGTGACCTTCCCGTCGGCAAAGGCGTGATCGAGCGATGAGGCGTCCTTATTGTCATCCGACTTGGGCGTGAGAAAAGCTTTCAACTCGTTCGAAACGATCGTCATTTTCGCTCGTACCATCTTCACGCCCCCGGTGTAATCGGCCACGCGCGTGTCATCGCGATAACTCAGCGCCGGCGCGTACACGTTCGTGAATACAGGCGGAGTGCCGGGCGCGGTGTCCGATTTATTGTCCACCAGGTCGCTTCCCACGTCGCCCGCCGCCTTTAAAGACTGCTGGTCGCGATTGATATCGATTACCTTCGCCGCAATACGGTTGGCGCCCTGCCACATCACCGCGTGCCCTTCATAGTGCACTGCGGTATTGTTGTCCCTGGTGCGCATCAGGTCCGCCTTCGCCTGCATGGCTTTGGTCGCGTCCAACATGGATGTGCCAGGCTTTTCGTTCTTGTCGGGCTGGTGTGTCGAGACAACGTTGCCGGCAGCATCCATATCGCCATTTGCCTGATTCATCACGATCTTGTCTGCGGTTGCCGAACCCGTGTCGTCCAGCACGTGCGCGTTGCCGGTCAAGGTCATGCGATTTTCAATCTGGTTCAGCGAAGCTGTTTCCGCCCACGCCTTGCGCGCGCCTTCCTGGTAACGGAAGTTTCCGTCCTGCTCTATCGTGGCCACGTTATTTGTACTCGGTGTGAACTTCGCAATCAGCTGATCACTCCAGGTCAGCGCGGGCCCCGTGGCCTGCCCGTTTGAGGATTTCGGATGCGTTGGCTTGTCGGTTCGTGTCGCCGCGTTCCAGGCCATGAACGTATCGACGTAGCTGTCCGGCCCATACAGAACTCGAAGATGCGACGCGTCCACCACGCGATGCGACTGGTCCGGACGATTCGGCACAAACTCGAGTTGAGCCTGCGTAGAAGTCCGGATCTCCTGCAGCTCGCGGCCGCCCGGTTTCATTTCTAATTCAATGTGCTCACTGCGCAGGATGCGCGTCTCCGGCAATTGTGTACCCGGTTGCGGCAGCGGCACCGATTCCGCTACGGCTTTGCCGTCCGCCAGAACCAGATGCAGGTCGCTGCTGTCCTGCTGCTTCCCGTCCGGTCCGGTACTGGTTGAGATGCTGAAACGCAAGTCCGCGCGCTTGCTCGTCAATGTCGTTCTGGCGGCAGGTTGGCTCGCCAAAACCTTCGCGTTGTTCTCTCCGACGATGTTGACCAGGTCTCCATTGTCATCGAACAACGCCGTCATCTTGTCTGCCGAATAGGACGTGTGCCGGTCATCGCGCTCATCAGTCCCGAATGCATGGTCGGTATCGATCTGATGCAGCACCCCGTCCTCCAGCATGACCACGGAACCGAGCCCTTGAATGGTGGTACAGTCCCGCTGCATCTTCGACCACGGGGAAAGGTAGACCTTCTGTTCGGCCTCCTTGTAAATCAGGTCCGACGTTTCGACGTGAAACGTTTTCTGCGCGGGCCCCTTCCCTACCCAATTCAGCGAAACCTGTGAGTGCAGGTGCAAGGCTTTCGTGTTCGGATCGTAATCGCCTCCCACCGCCTCCCCGTTCCCGTCCGGAAACACGAAATGCGCCAGCTGATCCGTTGAAGCCTTGCCGGACTTCGTCTCATACGTCACGCCTGAAGTCTGCACGCGAACCAGTTTGGCCGCTTCGTCCTTGTTCTCGGCGTCTTTGTCCTGCGGCACGTTCATGACAATGCTGACCGGACCCTGGGACTTCAATAATCCGGAGCCTTCATCGAACAGCGCCTTATCGCACTTGATGTACGTATAGTGAGCCGCGTCTTTTGCGTAGAGCCGGAGAGCGAGCTGTTTGAGTTCGAATGTTGAGGGGTCGTGCGTCGCTTCGAAGGATTTGGCCCTTACGCGCACCACCGGCTTATTGGTCTGGGGATCGTCCTTGTCGTACCGCCACTCGGTAGCGACCGCTTCGTAGCCCGGTTTCACCTGCGGCGTGGGGTGAACGGGGGCATGCCGCGCTCTGGCCACTCGCAACTTGTACGTGAATCCGACGGCTGCCGTGAGTAGGAGTGCAGCGAAGGCAAGTAAAACTGAGGTTCGCCGCATGAAAACTAGGAAGACAACCTTTTTCCAAGATAACAGGCCTACGCTTGGGCGTAACAACGACAGAAAATGTGAGTCTGTTTATGTTATGGCATGAGTGCTATTTTATAAAACCGTTCTACCTCAACAGTTTACGGTTGCTACTTGTCACTCGGGCCATGAGTGTGCTAAAAAGTCCTCTGGGCGGTCGGGCTGAACGAACTGCCCGATCAACAAACAATTTCTCAGTAGTTCCAATCACTGGAGGTTTTGAATATGGACATTCGACCGCTACACGACCGCGTTGTGGTCAAACGGCTCGAAGAACAGGAGACCATGCAAGGCGGTCTCTACATTCCGGATTCTGCAAAAGAGAAGCCACAGCAGGGTGAAGTCGTTGCTATCGGCAAAGGGAAGCGCGATGACACCGGGAAGGTGAACCCGCTCGATGTACAGGTGGGCGATCGCATTCTCTTCGGCAAGTATTCCGGCAGCGATATCAAGCTCAACGGCAGCGAGTACCTGATCATGCGCGAGGACGAGATCCTGGGCGTTTTGACCAACGGTGCATCAAACGGAACTGCCAAAGCTAAGTAAGAGGAGGGAATAAAGAGAAATGGCTGCAAAGCAGATTATTTACAGCGAGAATTCGCGTCAAGCGATTCTTCGCGGCGTGAACCAACTCGCCGATGCGGTGAAGGTTACGCTCGGCCCCAAGGGCCGCAACGTCGTTCTTGAGAAGAAGTTCGGCGGACCGACCATCACCAAAGACGGCGTGACGGTCGCGAAAGAAGTGGAATTGAAGGATCCGCTGGAGAACATGGGCGCCCAGATGGTGCGCGAGGTTGCGTCGAAGACCTCCGACATCGCTGGCGACGGTACCACCACGGCCACCATCCTGGCGCAGGCGATCTTCCGTGAAGGCGTGAAGTCGGTTGCCGCCGGTGCGAACCCGATGGCCCTGAAGCGCGGTATCGAGCGCGCGGTCGAGACGGTCGTTGAGGAAGTCCGCAAGTTTTCGAAGCCGGTTTCGGGCGATGCGATTGCCCAGGTCGGAACCATCTCGGCCAACGGTGATTCCACCATCGGAAACATTATTGCCGAAGCCATGCAGAAGGTCGGCAAGGATGGCGTCATTACGGTGGAAGAGTCGAAGACCATGGTCACCGAGCTCCAGACCGTTGACGGTATGCAGTTCGACCGCGGCTACCTGTCGCCCTACTTCATCACCGATCCCGATCGGATGGAAGTCGTTCTCGAAGATCCCTATATCCTGATCCACGAGAAGAAGATCAGCAACATGAAAGATCTTCTGCCGCTGCTCGAGCAGATTGCCCGCTCCGGCAAGCCGCTCCTGATCATCGCAGAGGAAGTGGAAGGCGAAGCGCTCGCGACCCTCGTCGTGAATAAGCTCCGTGGAACTCTGAACGCCTGCGCCGTGAAGGCTCCTGGCTTCGGCGATCGCCGCAAAGCGATGCTCGAAGACATCGCCGTCCTGACCGGCGGCAAGGCCCTCATGGAAGAGACCGGTATCAAGCTCGAAGGTGTCCGCCTCGAAGACCTCGGCCGCGCCAAGCGCGTCACGGTTGACAAGGACAACACCACGCTCGTCGATGGCAACGGCCAGCAGAAGCACATCGAAGGCCGCATCAAGCAGCTGCGCGCCCAGATCGAGGAAACCACCTCGGACTACGATCGTGAAAAGCTGCAGGAGCGCCTGGCGAAGCTCGCTGGTGGCGTGGCCGTCATCAAGGTTGGTGCTGCAACCGAGACCGAGATGAAGGAGAAGAAAGCTCGCGTCGAAGATGCGCTGCATGCAACTCGCGCGGCTGTCGAGGAAGGTATCGTTCCTGGCGGTGGCGTTGCCATGCTCCGTGCCGGTAAGGCGTTGCAGAACGTCAAGGCCGAAGGCGACGAGCAGATCGGTATCGACATCATCAAGAAGGCGACCGAAGAGCCGCTGCGCCAGATCGCTGGCAACGCCGGCTTCGAAGGCGCAATCGTCACCGAGAAGGTTCGTTCGAACGGTGAAAGCAACTACGGCTTCAACGCCGCGACGGGTCAGTTCGAAGATCTCGTGAAGTCGGGCGTTATCGATCCGACCAAGGTGACCCGCTCGGCCCTGCAGCATGCTGCTTCGATCAGCGCTCTGATGCTGACCACCGAAGCCATGATTGCCGAGATCCCGGAGAAGAAGGCTGCCGCAGCCCCGTCTCCTGGTCACGGCCCTGACATGGATTACTAATCGAATCCAGTTCGATTTCAATCCGGCCCGCCTGGCTCATACAGCCTGGCGGGCCTTTTGTTTCTGCCTTTGAAAAGCCCGCCAATCCCACTACAATGAATACGTGGGGCCGCCAGCTGCGAACTCGCGACCCCATCAGGCTTACGCCCGCCGCTTCCACCGAACGTAGACCTGGATTGTACCGATGACAAGTAGTACAATCCGTATTCGGACGACGAAGATGATCACCTCCCCTAACCGGAAGTGGTATCGGAGAGTCGGAGCTGTAACTCCGGCCTTTCCCTTCTCGGCCCAACTGAATAGCCAAAAACGGGAACCTTCGCCTCTCCAAAACTTCCAGACGGCTCCTCTAATCTAAGTGGGTCTGGTAACCAGTAGAGGCTAAGAATAGCCTTTACCATGCCGGGATTGCACCTCTAATTAGATCGAATGCCTTGCAAAACGGGTCCTTTGTGCAACAGGCGCCTATTGTGTCCGAGTGCCGACTACTCGCTGGAAATCCGTCGAACGTGAAGCCAAGGCCAGAAGCGGCTCCATTTTATGCTGCGGCTTACAATCGCTGATCCTTTGCGCCGATGATCAAAAGCCACAAGATGAGAGCGGGTTCGCCTAACATTAGCGGGATACTCGCGAATCGATCCACGACATCCGTGTAACTCGGTAGAAGCAGCGGGGTAACACTCTCTGCCAAGTAGCCGAAACCTGCAGCGATCAGGAGCACGCCCAGGACGCGGGGGAGGAAACCCGATCTATATACAAGAGCCCCGAGGTGGAAAAGCCAGGGGCCAAAGATCCAACCGACAACGTATCCGTAACGATGCAAATCGAGGAACAACATGGCTAGAGATTCGCGGTGCGGTTGGTCGAAAACAGACAGGAAATCCGCACTGCGCAAGAGTGTCAGGGCCGCGATCTCGCTCACTACATTCACCGCCATTATCGGAACGAAGCCCAGCCCCCAGATCACCATCAGCGCAGCATGCGTCTTGTTCACCCGCAGAGTAAGCGGTAAAGAGCCCAGACCAGGTAGATGAATTCGGCCGCGCAAATCAGTTCGGATACGATGCCAAGGCGGAAAAGCCTCTCGGAAGCGAGGATGTTGTTGGCCGTCGCAGCCGCATTACCGGATACGATCAGTCGGCTGGGTACATAGATGATGCCGAAAAAGCCGGTCACCCCGTTCAGTAGATACAGTACGCCCGCTATCCTCGCTGTCTGTTTGGTTGAGTTCATACCTTCTCTGACTTTGGCGCGAGATACCGTCCTCATGCTCTTGGCTGCCGTCTTTGTGCGGCGGCAAAGCCAACTTCCCCAGACTGGTCGTCGAATTCTATGGGATCGAGCCAGTCCCTCGATCCGGCATCGTAACATCCCGGCTCCCGTATGACGGGCCACTTGGAAGGTGAGCCTTCGGCTAGCCGGTCGGTGTTTCATAACGGGTAAGTTTTGCAAAATCAGCGCACGGCTGCCGTCTCGAAACCCGTCTGTCTCACGATTGGGGTTCACTACAGACTGCAAACATTGACTTGTGAATGTTGCAAAATGTAATCGCAAAATGAAATTCAAAGAGGCGCACGGACAATGTGCACATAGGTGTCAAAGACGCACGGCACCGACAGCGTTTGGCCTAACTGAATAGCCCAGACCGAAAAATTTCGCCTCTCCACAAAAGCCCGAGGATGCCTCTACTCTAAATGGGGCGTGGTCACTCTTAACTCATAAGAAGATCTGACTGGAGGGATAGTGCCCTCCTGCACGGCATGCGTCGAGGAGACGCTTCGGCACGTACTGGATGGGTAAAGTGGCCCGCCGATCTGCGCGCGCGGGCCTTATCTTAGCGGCGTGTCCGCTTGGAAGCAGACTTCTTCGTAGCTTTCTTGGTCGCGCTCTTTTTGGCAGTTGTTTTCTTCGCTGCCGATTTCTTTGTGGCCTTCTTGGTTGCCGTCGTGCGACCCGCAGTCCTCTTGCTCGCAGTTCCGCTCGATTTCTTCTTTGCGGCCGCCCTCTTTCTCGGCGACGCAGGGATGTTAGCGCCCGCCCGGCGCGCTTCGCTCAACCCGATTGCGATAGCCTGCTTCGGGTTCTTTACCCTCTTTCCGCTGCGGCCGGACTCGAGTTCATGATGCTTGAACTCGTGCATGGTGTTCTGCATCTTGCCGCGAACGATTCGTTTCGACTTGGGATCAGATCCCGATGAGGATCTCTTCCCCTGCGATTTTTTTGCTGCCATTTTGATTCTCCCTGTATGTACGTACTTGTACGGCCCTGCTTACTTGAGACAAGTCTTACATAAATTGTTTCGGATAGACAAATACTTTTTATAAGGGAGCGGGGAGAGATAATAGCATCCAGAGGTCCTATTGTCGAGATTTACATCTGCTTTCCGCAGCTTGTTCTCAATACTTTTCTCTGGTGAACTCCCGGAAGATATCGCGGCAGAGTTCGGGTATATAAAAAGGAAGTCCGAGCCTGCTGGACCTCCAGTCGAGCTGCCAAAACCGAGTGATGGCGCGTTGCAGATATTAGGTATCCTTCAACGCGATTCCCGTCTGATCGACTTCTTGATGGAAGACATTTCGTCCTACGCGGATGACCAGATAGGCGCTGCCGTTCGTACCTTACATGACGATTGCGCAAGAACGCTAACGCGTCATGTAAATCTCACTCCGATTATTGACGGTGTGGAGGGAACGTTTCAAAAGCTCGATGGCTCCAAAGCGCCGGATCCTAATCGGATCAAACTCATCGGAAATGTCCCCGCGAACGGTAAGGTGCCCGGCGGAACGCTCCGCCATCGAGGTTGGATAGCGTCTTCGGTGAATTTACCTCCACTCGGTAAACAGGATCCCGCCGCCATCGCGCCGGCGGAACTCGAAGTGGGATAACGATCGCAGCCATGTCCGAATACGTGATTGGCATTGACTTGGGCACTACCAACTGTGCTCTTGCTTATGCAAAAACCTCCACACTCGACGATGTCGCGCATGCCGTCGAACTGTTTTATCCTCCGCAGCTCGTGAATCCGGGTGAGGTCGCCGAGCTCGATCTGCTGCCCTCTTCGCTGTACATCCCTGGTGAAAGCGAGTTCGTCGAAGGTTCGCTCGCGCTGCCCTGGGATCCGCAACCGCAATTCATCGTCGGCCGTCTTGCGCGCAATCGCGGCGTCGAGAACGCGGGACGTCTGGTTAGTTCTGCCAAATCGTGGCTTTCTAACCAAAGCGCGGATCCGACCCAGCCGATTCTGCCCTTGGCCGCTCCTGAAGGCGTATCAAAGATATCTCCGCTCGAGGCATCGCGCCAATATCTTGCTCACTTGAAACACGCCTGGGATGCTGCGCACCCGCAGTTACCACTCGCAAGCCAATCCGTCTTGATTACGGTTCCTGCGTCGTTCGATGCAGCGGCCCGTGATCTCACGCAACGGGCCGCCGGCTTGGCGGGTTATCCGGAAGTTACGGTCATCGAAGAGCCGCAAGCCGCTTTTTACGCCTGGATCGAAAGAAATCCGAACTGGCGCGAACAGGTGAAACCGGGCAACCTGATACTCGTCGTCGACATCGGCGGCGGCACAACCGATTTCACGTTGATTGCAGTTACTGAAAAGGACGGTGAGTTACAACTCGAGCGCGTCGCCGTCGGGGAACATCTGCTTTTAGGCGGCGACAACATGGATCTCGCCGTAGCCCGCTACGCCGAAACCCAGTTTTCGCAGCGCGGCTCCAAGCTCGATGTCATGCAATTTCATTCGCTCTGGCAGCAGTGCCGGACGGCGAAAGAATCTCTCTTATCCAACGATCCCAACGCTCCGAGCGAAGTTCCGTTGACCGTGCTCGGCCGCGGAACAGGTCTGGTCGGTGGCACCTTGCGAGGCAAGCTCACACGAGACGAAGTGAGAAAGCTGCTGGTTGATGGGTTCTTTCCCGAAGTGACTGCGGATGCCGCGCCTCAACGCCAGCGCCGTGCGGCATTGATAGAGCTGGGGCTTAATTACGCCTCTGACCCGGCAGTTACTAAGCATCTTGCTCATTTCCTGCGGCAGGCAGGCGCGAGTCGAGGTGAGTCTTTCGCCTGGCCCACTCACTTACTTCTGAACGGCGGCGTTTTGCAGGCGGGAGCCATTGAAACACGCATTCACGAAGTGTTGAACCAATGGCTCGAGACTGCGGATGCTCCTCCCGTAATCGAGCTGGTCAACAAGACCAAACAGACAGACCTGATGCACGCGGTCGCCTACGGCGCTGCTTACTATGGTTTGGCCCGCACTGGTAAAGGCGTGCGCATTCGTGGCGGTGTTCCGCGCACTTACTATGTCGGGATCGAAACTTCTTTGCCCGCTGTGCCCGGTATACCAGCTCCGATGAAGGCCCTGACAGTCGTACCGTTCGGCTTGGAGGAAGGCTCCAGTGTCGAGCTGCCTCAGCGCAAATTTGCCCTGGTTGTTGGCGAGCCCGCCGAATTCCGCTTTTTCTCATCACTCTCGCGCAAATCCGACCCGCCTGGCGCCCTGCTCGATGAAGTAACTGACGAACTCGAGGAGCTATCCCCGATCGAAGTATTTCTGCCTCCGAATGCCGACGGCTCGGGCGAGGAAGTCGTGCCGGTTACGCTCGAAAGCAGAGTCACTGAAACTGGGATGATGGAGCTCTGGTGCGTTGCGGCGGACGGACGCCGTTGGAAGCTGGAATTCAACGTTCGTGAGCGTGCGGCCGCCGCATGAATATCGGCATTGATTTAGGAACTACGAATTCGGCTGTTGCGTACGTGGATCCCGCCGAGGCTGCGGAAGCGGATTATCCTCCGATCCATGTCCTGCCCATCGAGCAACAGGTTGATGCGAACCGCACCGCCGCTCTTCGCACGCTTCCTTCATTCTTATATCTGAGCGATCCACCCGTTGCCGGTGCATACGCGCGGGATCAAGGCGCACTGCTTCCGACCAAAACAGTTCATTCCGCTAAATCATGGTTGTCTAACTCCGAAGCGGATCGAACCGCGAAGATTCTGCCGTGGGATTCGCAGGAGGAAGGCCGCGTCCTTTCGCCCGTTGAAGCCTCTTCGCGTTATCTCGCGTATCTTCGTGACGCATGGGAGCGCGTGAAGCACTCGCCTGTTAATCAGCAGCAAGTCGTTCTCACTGTTCCCGCGAGTTTCGATGAAGAGGCTCGCGAGCTAACGGTGCAAGCGGCACGCGACGCGGGAATCGAAAACCTTACCCTGCTCGAAGAGCCCGCGGCCGCATTCTATGCCTGGATCGCAAGTCACCTGGCGCGTTCAAACAAGGAATTATTCGACGGACAGACAGTTCTCGTTTGTGACGTGGGAGGAGGCACCAGCGATTTCACACTTGTGCGCGTGGACCGCAAAGACGATCGCGTCGAGTTTACGCGTACCAACGTGGGCCGCCATCTGTTGCTGGGCGGCGATAACCTCGATCTCACGATTTCGTGGCTAGCGGAATCGAAGCTCGGCAAAACTCTTTCGCTCCGCCAGCGAAGCGCTCTGCGCAGGCAATGTTCGGCTGCGAAAGAGTCATTGCTGGCGAACGGCGGACCCGAATCGGTGGACGTCACCGTTGTCGGTGCCGGCTCATCACTGATCGGCGGCACCTTGCGAACGTCCATCACTCGCGATGAAGTCTTGGAACTTGCATTGGGCGGTTTTCTGCCGCCCTGCGAACTCGGGGATCAGCCGCAACTCGAAAAACAGAGCGTGTTTCGGGAACTCGGGCTACCATACGTTTCCGATCCGGCGATTACGCGCCATTTGGCCGATTTCCTCCGCAACTCCTCTACTGCTCAGAACGGAGTCGACGCCATCCTCTTCAATGGCGGATTCTTCATCCCGCCCGTTTTCCGTGAGCGCGTTCGTGATGTCGTCGAGCATTGGTTCGGACGCCGCCCGCTTATCTTTGAAAACCAGGACCTCGATTTAGCAGTTGCCATTGGTGCCGCGTACTACTCGTACGTGCGAGCTTCGGGCAGCGGAGTTCTGGTGCGCGGTGGCTTGCCGCGGTCGTACTATGTCGGACTTCATTCGTTCACCGCCCCGACATCGACTACCATCAACGCTGTTTGTCTCATGCCGCGCGGCACCGAAGAAGGCGGAGAAATCCGTCTCGAGAAACCCGAACTCGAACTGCTTGCAAATACCCCGGTGGCGTTTCGTCTTTACAGCTCCCTGAGTCGCTCCGATGATGCCGCCGGTGACGTAATAACGCTGCAAGCGACCGAAAACATGCTCGACCCTGCAAGCGATCCACGTCTGCACGCGCCGCTACGTGCAGTTATCCGTTTCGGAAAAGGCGGTGAGCGCCGCGTTCCGGTGACGCTGGGAGCGCGCTTAACCGAGATCGGAACTCTCGAAGCATGGGCCGAGTCGAAAGTGAGCGAACATCGCTGGCGGCTCCAGTTCCAGCTGCGCAAGTCGGCGGATACCGATGAACTCACTCCCGCGGCAACCGGCATTCGTTCAACGGCTGTGATCAGTGCCGAATCACAGGCGCACGCCGAGTCTTTGATTGAAGGCGTGTTCGGTAAGCCACCCTCCGGCCTACCGCCCGAGCAATTGCCTTCGCGACTGGAACAGGCGCTCGGCTTGGGACGCCTCTCGTGGCCGCTTGCTACCATTCGTACGCTCGCGGACAAGTTGCTCGCGCTCGCTGACGGGCGGCGGCGCAATGCTCCCCATGAAGCGCGCTGGCTCAATCTCACCGGTTTTTGTCTCCGGCCCGGCTTCGGATTTCCAGGTGATGACTATCGCATCGAACAGGCCCGCCGTGTTTACGCCTCCGGGCTCACCTTCGGCAACCAGATCCAGTGCGAGATCGATTGGTGGATTTTCTGCGGGCGCATCGCCGGTGGACTGAACCGCAATCAACAGGGCGATATCTACCAGAGAATTTCACCCACGCTGCTCCCGAAAGGCAAACGCAAGGCGCGAATCAATCAGAGCTTATATCGCGAGATGTGGCGCACCGCCGCCAGCCTGGAACTTCTGCCGCAGCAGACGAAAGTGCAGCTTGGTGAGGCGATACTTGCTCAGCTGAAGAGCGGCGAGATGCCGGTGGTTGGTGCCTGGTGTCTTTCCCGATTGGGCGCGCGCAAACTCTTCCGAGGACCCATCAATCTGGTTGTCTCGCCTTCGATTGCGGCGCGCTGGGTGGATACCTTACTGCGGTTCCCTCACACGCCCGCTCTGCTCGAAGCGACCGTTCACATTGCACAGATGACTGGCGATGTCGCACGCGATCTGCCGCCCGGTACGCTTGACGCGGTGCGCCGTGCTTGCGAGCCGACCTCTCAGGCCGCCGCTCTGTTGCGCCAGCTTGCAGGCGAAGAAGATGATCTGGCCGCAGGCAGCCGCGTTTTCGGCGAAGATCTTCCCGCCGGATTGGTGCTTGCTGAACCTGTGGCAGCCGAATAGCGAGCCATGCGCGAAACCGAAGTCATCGAGCGTGTGCGCGCGATGGCCAGCGCAGGTCCACGCCACAGAGAGCTGATTCGAGGCATCGGAGACGATTGCGCAATCTTCCGCCCCGAGAGCGGTTGGGACCTCGTTTTCACCACCGATTTCGTTCTCGAAGGTCGTCACTTCACGCTTGAAACACACGGTGCCGAGGACGTCGGCTACAAAGCTCTCGCGCGGAGTTTGTCCGACCTTGCCGCCATGGGAAGCGAGCCCGTTTTCTGCCTGGTGTCATTGGCCGTGCCGAACAAATTGGCTGATCAGTGGACCAGGCGATTTTACGAAGGCTTGCTCACACTGGCATCCGCCTACCAGGTAACGCTGGCCGGTGGCGATCTCGCGCGCTTCGATCATGTGATTGCGGATGTGATCTGCTGTGGCCGTGTGCCAGAGAATCAGGCGCTTACTCGCGATCGTGCCAAAGCCGGAGATCGTATTTTCGTCACAGGAACGCTCGGTGAATCAGCGGCAGGATTACGCACTGGTCAAGGAAAAGCCTGGAAGCGTCATCTCCGCCCCAGTCCGCGAGTGGAAGCCGGGCAAGCGTTAAGAAACATGGGTGTTGTCGCCGCCATGGATTTGAGTGACGGATTGGCGCTCGATCTCCGCCGGATGTGTGATGAATCGAATGTCAGCGCCGAACTGATGGACTCCCTTCCGATTGCGCGCGGTGCGACCCTGGAAGATGCGCTATATGGCGGCGAAGATTACGAACTGCTGTTCGCCGCTTCCGAACAGATGAAATTACCACGGGCTATCGCGAACGTGCCAATCACCGAGATTGGAACGTTCGCTTATCGAACGGATGTTCCGGTCTCTTTCCGAGGTGAGCCGTTAGAGGCAGCTGGTTTCGACCACTTCGCATGAACATCGTATTGGATTTGATTGAAGCGTTCCGGCGCTCGAAAACTATGTTCGCGGCTGTGCGGCTTGGCATATTCGATCAGCTGGAACACGCCCCTCAAACAGCGTCGGCGTTGGCGCGGGCCTTACAGCTGCACGAAGCCGCGGCGGCGCGCTTGCTCGACGCATGTGCTTCGCTTGGATTGCTTGAAAAACACGCTCAGGAGTACCGCAACACGCGGGTCGCCTCGACTTATTTGGTGAGCGATAGTGAAGATACTTTGTCGGGCTATATCAAGTATTCGGATGAGTCTCTTTATCACTTGTGGTCCCATTTAGATGACGCGGTGCGCGAAGGCAGTAACCGGTGGGAGCAGACCTTTGGCGCCCGTGACGCGTTATTCGATCACTACTATCGTGATCCGGAAAAAACTGCAAATTTCATGCAAGGGATGAACGGCTTCGGGTGCCTCTCTTCGCCTACAATCGTTCGTGCTTTTGATCTCAGCCGGTACAGACATTTAGTCGATCTGGGGGGCGGAACCGGTCATCTCCCGATTGCGGCCTGCCAAGTCTATCCGGATCTGCGCGCGACGATATTCGACCTACCCAAAGTGGAACCGATTTCACGCCGATTCATCAGCAACTCATCGGTTGCGAATCGAATCGAGTTTGTGGCCGGCGATTTCTTTCGGGATCCACTGCCCGGTGGCGATTTATATTCGCTGGGACGCATTATCCACGATTGGGATGACCCCAGGATTGTTCCGCTGCTTCGGAAAGTCTTCGATGCACTTCCGTCGAACGGTGCTCTCCTTATCCAGGAAGCCCTCGTGCAAGACGACCGTTCGGGACCGGTTTGCGCGCTGATGCAGGATCTCAACATGCTCGTCTGTACGGATGGGCGGGAAAGAACAGAAGCGGAATACAAACTGCTCCTCGAAAGGGCCGGGTTTTCGGACGTTCAAATACACCGCACGGGCGCGCCTCTGGATGCAGTGCTCGCGGTAAAAAGGTAAAACGCTTGCTATGAAGGGAACGCAAATCGAGAAAGTCGCGTACGGAGGATGGCCGAATTGTTATCGATTGACAGACGGCGAAATCGAACTCATCGTCACGACAGATGTCGGTCCACGCATCATTCACTGCGGTTTCAAAGGTGGTCAGAATTTCTTCTATCAGCTTCCGGAGCAGATGGGGAAATCCGGGGAACACCAGTGGTGTATGCGTGGAGGGCACCGTTTATGGATCGCCCCTGAGATCGTTCCCGATTCCTACGCTCTCGATAACGGGCCTGTAAAGCAGACTCTCAACAAGAACGGCATCACGTTACTGCAACCGATAGAGCGGGAAACCGAGTTACAAAAGGAAATCACGGTTCAAGTCAGTGAACCTGGCCGCGTAATGATTACGCATCGAGTGGAGAATGCGGGCTCTGCCCCAAAAGAAATTGCTCCCTGGGCACTAAGTCAAATGGCCCCGGGAGGACTGGCTCTTACTGCGTTTCCGCCACGGTTCGGTCACGATCAGGTACTGCAGCCGAGTAATCCGCTCGTGATGTGGGCTTACACGGATTTCAGCGACAAGCGGTATCGCTTCCTGAGCCGTCATCTCGCCATACAGCAAACTCCGGCGAACCCGTATCCACAAAAAATCGGCTTGTTCAATCAACACACCATCTGTGCTTACCTGTTGAATGACCAGCTGTTTGTAAAGCGAACGCACGCAACTAATCCGTTGCACTATCCGGACTTCGGAACGTCGGCGCAATTGTTCGTGAATGGCGACTTCTGTGAACTAGAAACTCTCGGGCCGTTGGTCAAGCTGGAGCCCGGCACCTCCGTCGCTCATGTCGAGCACTGGTCACTTCATAGAGGCGTGTCGCTGCCGGAATTAACATCCGATGCAATCGACCACTTACTCGCATCCTCTAAGTAAGCTAAGCCGTCGTTGCCGGTTGCTGATTTGGGAGCGGGACGGAATTGATGTCCTTGCGCATTTGCGTCAAAGCTTTCATCAAGCTGTCGAGCTCGTCCGCTACCGGAAGATATTCCATCGCGATGTAACCCGAGTAATTCGCTTTAGCGATCGCTTTGTAGATCTCATCCCACTTCATTTGACCCGTTCCAGGATCGTGCCGTCCGGGCGCGTCGGCGACATGAAAAACCGCGGTGTACGGGACGGCATCACTGATGATAGGAATGGGATCGCCGTTCTGCACGGACTCGTGATAGATATCAAACAGTAGCCGGAAATGCGGATTGTCCACTTCCTTGACGCACTGCAAGGCTTCGCGGGCGCTCGTCAAAAAATAATTTGGATGATTGACCTTGCTATTTAGGTTCTCGAGGATCAGCTTGATATCAGCTGCAGAAGCGAGATCCGCCGCACGCTTCCCGCCTTCCAGCATGCTGGCGTATTGCGCTTCGTGCGACATGCCGGGTTGAATATTTCCGC
>JAFAUR010000202.1 GCA_019243205.1 Acidobacteriaceae bacterium
TTGAGTGGTGTCGTCTTCTTCCCGTCAGAAGAATCCGCGCTCGATGCGGTCGACATCTGGCGGCCCATTGCGGGTTTACGGCTGCTCGAGTCTATGGACACCCGTGCTCTCGATCTCCTGCGTCCGCGTTATCCGGAAATGTCTTCGGGTGCGCGCGCCGCCTTGCTCGTGGAGCAGGACCTCGCCTCCGAAGACGATCCGGAAGTCGATACCTGGGCCGATCGCCTCAACGCCCAGTCCGCGCTCGAAGAAGAATCCTGGTTCGGTTTCCGTCCTTCCGATCGCGAGCGCTTCCGCGCATTCCGCCACACGCTGCCCGCCATGATTGTGGAGCGTGCGCGCCGCGGCAATTGCCGCAAATTCAGCACCGATTTCGCCGTCCCTCTCGCATGCAACCGCGACCTGTACAATTTCTATCGCGAGCGTTGCGAATCCGTCTTCCCGAATCAGTACACGATTTTCGGGCACATCGGCGACGCCAACGTCCACGTGAACCTGATGCCCGACAGTTCAGAGGGTGACGAGCGCGCGGAAGCGCTCATGGAAGACTTCGCCCATTACGTGGTTTCCCTCGGCGGAACCGTCGCCGCCGAACACGGCATCGGGAAGCACAAAGCCAATCTCCTGAAGCTGATGTATTCAGCCGATGAGATCGAGGCAATGCGGGACGTGAAACGCCACCTTGATCCGCAGTGGCTTCTCGGGCAGGGAACGATCTTCGGGCCTTCAAAGAACTAATAACAGAACACTTCGGATTGCGTTCCCGGCTCCACAACCACTAGGCGGGTAAATAACGCCCGTCCATTCAGTGCGCGCGAAGCCAGGTTACGGACCAGTTCCGGATGGTTATTGTGTTCGCTGATGTGACCCAGAATCAGAGTCGATACTCGGGTGTCGAGATCCCGTTCGACGAAATCAGCTGCTACCTCGTTCGAAAGATGCCCTCGGCGGCTCATCACGCGTTGCTTCACCGACCAGGGATATGGCCCGACGCGCAACATCTCGAGATCGTGATTCGATTCGAGCAAAACCAGGTCCGTCCCGCGTAGATGCACTCGCAAAGAATCAGTGATATAGCCCAAATCCGTGGCAACGGCGATCTTGATGCCTTGTGAGCAGAGCGTATAACCAACGGGATCCGCCGCATCGTGGGGGATCGTGAAGCTCGCGATATCAAAATCGCCGACGCTGAAACAGCATCCCGCCTGAAACCGCTCGAGAACCGGAGGCGTTTCACCCCAGTCGATATACTCAGCCGTCCCGTGCGTGAGGTAGATCGGAATCGCCTTGTCTCGCGGTTTAGCAGCGGCGGTCAGACCCGAAGTATGATCACAGTGCTCATGCGTGACCAGAATGGCGGACAGATTCGCGATATCTTCGCCTATCGCGGCGAGCCGTTTGGTGATTTCGCGCCGGCTGAGCCCTGCGTCGATGAGAATCCGAGTAGTCTCGGTTCCCACGAAAGCCGCATTGCCCGCGCTGCTGCTGGCCAGAATGCAAACCTTGACGATGGTTCCGCCCCTTCCCGCAAAAACGAAGCCGATTCGCGTTCGCCGCGCCCGGTCCTAATCGTTTATAACAGGTTGCCAAACAATTGTCTCGAAATTGTTTCGGCACTGGCCTCGTTCCTACAATGGTGAGACAGATGAAGGCGCGCGTGTACGTAAATATAAAGCCGACTGTGCTCGATCCTCAGGGGCAGACCATCTGTGCCGCCCTGAATGGGCTCGGTCACAAGGAGATTACCGCGGTTCGGCAAGGAAAATATTTCGAAATTGAGCTTTCCGATAACATCTCGCGGGAGGGAGCCATTCAGTCCCTGGAAGAAGTGGCGCGTGATGTGCTATCGAACGGCGTCATCGAGAACTATCGCGTTGAACTTCTAGAATAAGGAAATTACTCACCATGTGTGGAATTGTTGGCTACATCGGCGGTCGCGAGGCCGTTCCTGTCATTGTGGACGGACTTCGCAGGCTCGAATATCGTGGCTATGATTCGGCCGGTGTCGCCGTGTTCTCGGACGCCAACTGCCTGGAAGTGCGACGAGCTCCGGGGAAGCTCTGCAATCTGGAAGAGACTATCCGCGGGAACCCGCTCTCCGGATCGTACGGCATCGGCCATACCCGATGGGCAACCCATGGCCGTCCGACCGAGGAGAATGCCCACCCGCATCGCGATTGCAAAGGCGAGATCGTAGTTGTCCACAACGGAATCGTCGAAAATTATCTTGCCTTACGCAAACAGTTAGCCGCCGAGGGCCACGCGTTCAAAACCGAAACCGACACGGAAGTAATCGCTCATCTGGTCGAGCGTTATCTCCCGGGTTCGTCGCTCGAAGACGCGGTTCGTAAAGCGCTGAAAGATATATCGGGCGTGTTTGCGATCAGCGTGATTGCGAGCTCGGACCCGCAGAAGATCGTTGCCGCGCGCTCCGGGCCTCCGGTCGTCATCGGCCTGGGGCAAAATGAGTTTTTCGTCGCATCCGATGTCCCCGCCATCCTGAGCCACACGCGGGACATGTTCTTCCTGAATGATGGGGACGTCGCCGTCCTCACTCCCGCCGGCGTCACCCTGACTGACTTCGATGGCAAAATCGTTCGCCGCCAGGTTTCCCGCATTCTCTGGGATCCGGTGATGGCCGAAAAGGGCGGCTACAAGCATTTCATGCTCAAAGAGATTTTTGAGCAGCCGCGCGCCATCAAGGACACCATGCTCGGCCGCATCGGACTCGAGAGTGGCCGTGTATTTCTCGACGAAGTCGAAATATCCGAAGAGGAATTTCGTAACGTGCGGCAGGTGAAGATCGTTGCTTGCGGAACCAGCTGGCACGCCGGACTCGCGGGCAAAATCCTCATCGAGCGCTTAGCCCGTGTACCGGTCGAAGTTGATTATGGCAGTGAATTTCGCTATCGCGATCCCATTATTTCGCCCAATACGCTGACGGTCGTAATCTCGCAGTCAGGCGAGACCGCCGACACCCTCGCCGCACTGCGCGAGGCGAAGACGAAGGGATCCAAAACTCTTGCCATTTGCAACGTCGTCGGTTCCATGATCACTCGCGAGGCTTCCGGCACTCTGCTGACGCATGCGGGTCCGGAAATCGGCGTCGCTTCAACGAAAGCGTTCACTTCACAGTTGACCGCGCTCGTGATCCTTGCCATGCATATGGGGCAAGTGCGGGGCACGCTTGATGCGAAAGCTTCGTGCCGCCTGGTCCAGGAACTGGCACTTATTCCCGGAAAGCTGGAACATGTCCTCGCTCAGTCCGAGATTTACGAGGATCTCGTCCGGAACCTTTTCCGTGCGCAGGATTTCCTTTATCTGGGCCGCGGTATCCACTTCCCGATCGCTCTCGAAGGAGCGCTCAAACTGAAAGAGATCTCCTACATTCATGCAGAGGGCTATCCGGCAGGGGAAATGAAACATGGGCCGAATGCCCTCATCGATGAGAATCTTCCCGTCGTCGTTCTGGCAACCCGCGACCCCGAATCCGAAGAAAGCAAAGTGCATTACGAAAAGACCCTTTCGAACATACAGGAAGTTAAGGCCCGTAGCGGAGTCGTTGTCGCGGTCGCCTGCGAAGGGGATGATGAAGTCGCCAAAATGGCAGATCACCTCATCACGATTCCGGTGACACGCGAGCTCCTGCTGCCGCTGCTCGAAATGATTCCGTTGCAGCTACTCGCCTATCACATCGCCGTTCGTCGCGGATGCGATGTCGACCAGCCCCGCAACCTCGCCAAGTCAGTAACGGTTGAGTAACACAAGTAAAACGTAGCTGATGCGGCGTAACGAAGCGTCTAGTAGTAAGACAGTAATGAAAAAGAAGGCAATCCGCTCCGTTCCTGCCGTCGAATTGGAGCTTGCGCTTGTTCAAAGGTTGAAGCAGCTCTGCACAAGCTGCTGGTCGCCCGTCCTCAGGAGATATGAGAGCGAAATAGACAGCTGGAGTCGAGAACTGCGAGCCGAGCTTCGCCACTGCCGGCAGCGGGAAAATGATTCTGTTGATCAAGAACACCACGGTAACCATTCCGACCCGGGGCAAGGGTCTATATTCGTTCACCAGGGACATCCAACATTGGCTTTCAAAGCAGGGGCTTAGAGACGGCATTCTGACCGTTTTTGTCCAGCACACTTCCTGCTCGCTTGTGATTCAGGAGAATGCCGACCCTGACGTCACGCTTGATATGCGCGACTTCTTCGAAACCCTCGTGCCCGAGGAAGGTGAGAATTTCCGGCATACGGCGGAGGGACCGGATGACATGACCTCACACATCAGGTCCGCGCTCACCAGCACCACGCTCACGATTCCATTCATCTCCGGCCGACTGGCGCTCGGAACCTGGCAAGGGATTTACCTATTCGAGCATCGTGCGATTCCGCACCAGAGACGCGTGGTGCTGCAGTTACTCGGCGAGTAGTACTTTCGTTCTGGCACCGAAGTCCCGCGCCCTGGAGGTGAGGTTCCATTTTGGGACTTGCGAGAATCGCCGTAAATCGTAAGCTGTAAATCAAGAGCTTACGATTTGGGGAATTCTTATGCAGAAGTACTTCCTGGCCTTGGTGGCCTGCTGCTCACTGTCAGCGCCGCTCAAGGCCGATCCGCTTCCTACATTTGCCGCTACCTCCGGCGATTTTACATTCCTCTACTTTGGCGCTGGTAGCAACTCTTTACAGACCGAGGTCGACCTTACCGGCTCCAACTTCACTTTGCGTGGAGGAGCCGGACGGCAGCCAGCGGGCCCTATTGAGGCCATTCCCGGAACAGGTTTTTCCGTATCGCTCGCAACGCCGACGGGTCTGTACCCGCAGGTCCAGCTAGCATATGGCGGGTCCCTGGAGCTCGATGGAGTTACATACAGCGTCCGTTACAGCGGATCGGCGACC
The DNA here is from genome assembly GCA_019243205.1 of Acidobacteriaceae bacterium. Lineage (GTDB taxonomy): Bacteria > Acidobacteriota > Terriglobia > Bryobacterales > Bryobacteraceae > Bog-105. Next base: position 4,888 of record JAFAUR010000202.1, read on the forward strand.
GTTACGCCGACGGAGTCAATTGTGGTGCCCACCTCAGGTCCCAGTGCGACTATTCCTGCGGTGCTGAGTGGCACATATGTGGCGTGCATCGGAGAGCAAACCTTTCCGGATCCGTGTTCAGGACCTGGCATTCAGGACATCGCCAATGTCACGGCGGTTAACATTCCGGGAGTGCTTACGTATGACTTCTCGCTGCCAAACTCCGCGGGTATCAACATACTAGATAGAGCGGTTTTCACGAGCATACCGGAACCATCAACGCTCCTCCTGCTGCTCGCCGGGTTCGCAATGTGCGGGGCCGTACCGGAAAGCTACTGCACCATGCGCCGCTGCTTGCGTAGAAACGCCGGAGTTTCGTAATCGTCCATCGGCGTCGGTTCCTCGGCTGGCTCCGGAGTCGTCTCGGGCGCAGGCGCGACCGCAATCACCGGCTCAGGTTCCCGTTCAGGTTCTGACTTGGCGTGCAAAGCAGATTCGAAAGCCGTCGTCGCAGTGAACGGAAAATGGGGATTGCGCCGGTCGATTTCAGGTAGCGTATCGCGTTGGAATCCAGTCGC
>JAFAUR010000208.1 GCA_019243205.1 Acidobacteriaceae bacterium
CTTGAGCTTGTAGAAGGCGCCGTCGAAATCGAAAGGCTTCTCCTCGGTGTAGATGCGCGACATGATCTCGAACCATTCGAGCCCTTGCTCATAGCGCTTGTCGATGAGATCGAGCCCGAACATGGCGAATTCTTCCGGATTCCACCCGCAAACGATGTTGAGCCCCGCGCGCCCCTTTGAGGCGTGGTCCACCGTGGTGAGAGCCTTCGCGACAAAGACCGGATGCGCCATAGGCACGTGCACGGTCGAGAAGAGCGCGATATTGCGCGTCACGCCGGCAAGCCCCGCCGCAAAGGTCAAGGTCTCAAAGGACCATTCGCGGTTGTTCACCTCTCCACCGAAACCCTTCCAGCGGGCGATCGGCAAGATGAACTCGATGCCGGCTTCATCCGCCATCTGCGCCACGGCGACGATGTCGGGCCATAGAGCGAGCCAGCGCTCGGGGACCCGGGTGAGCGCCAGTCCGCCATCGGCGTTGAGAGAAAATATCCCCAGCTTGAAAGCGTTCGGGCCGTGCATCGGGTGCATGGAAGCGCTCACCTTGAAGCTTCAATCGGCACGCGAATGACGGCCACGCGGACCCTCGCGCCAATGGTGATCGGGTCCGTCATGCGTGCTCCTGATCAGGGTGGGAGATGTTTCAAGCTTAAAATAGATGAGCGCTGTGTGCAATGAGGCGAGGCTGTCGCACCTGGCCGCTTTACGGCCTCGAAAAAGGGGAGCACAAGCCTCCGCGATACCTGCTCTCATCAAGTTGGTCTAAAACTCGAACTCGCATATGCGCCGAATAGTCGGCGAGGTACCGCCTTTGTCTAATGGAGCTCCACCAATCGCGGATCAATCCATCGCCGTGCCCGTATCGCCGTCATCTCCTGCCCTCTTGCCGCCATTGGCGTGGCGTCAAAGCGTCAAACGCCCCGTCTCTCATCTGCTCGCTTGCCTGATCCTGTTTTGGCTATGCGTATCGATGTGCATGCCGAGGTCCCGGAGGAAAACAATATTCTCCGCACTCTGCGGGTCGATCTCATCGGCGACCGCGCGCTAACCCTCGAGGTCAAGCCATGGAAGGCGTGGGATAGAGCTTTCGTCGCCTTGATGTATATCGGTATCCCGGCAGGCGAGAGCGTGCGCACGCAACGCCTTCACCCGACGCTCGCCGTTGTGCGGGAGGAGGGTGGGGCGTTGAGCCTGGTCGCCCGGGTGGAAATCGAGGAGCCGCGTTGCCGGGAGCTCCGGCCAGATCAAACGGAGCTTGAGCTCAACCTGGACGGCGGTGATTGTCCGGCGATGCATCTTGATCTCGCCCCCTACCGGATCAGCCCCACCGAGACCGCCTTGGGGCTGCGCACCAAAACCCATGAGATCTTTCCCGCCGGGGAGAGCGAGGCGGAAAAGCTTACGCTATTTCGTATACTCGGTCACACGCTGAAACCGATCTTCTCCGCCGAAATGATGTATAGCGACGAGCAACGCGGCCCCGGCGATCTAACGACGAGCGAGAGCACGCTTCAAATATCCGAGCAGAAAACCTCGGGATATTTCGATCTCGTATTGGTCGAGACAACGCGATCAGAGAAGATATTCGATACCAATTACAGTCGCACCAAACGAACGCAGCGCCGCTTCAGCTGGCAACGCGGCCGCTACTCGCCAACGCGTCGATGATAGAGGGCATCGCGGAAGAGCGAAGCTGAAGCGAGCAGGAGATGCGAACGGAGATCATGGGCGCTGAGTGAGTGAGCGGCATTTTGTGTGCCGCAACAGGGCGCGCTCGTGCCGCAAGCCGCTGGCGCTGCCAGTTTCGATTGCGAAGGCGGGCACGTGCTCATCCCGCCGACGGCAGTATTGGCTATACGGTGCTGATGGCCAGCGGGCAGAAGCTCGAGGCGCGCAAGATTTTCGATAGTCACTGTCCCTGGAAGGGGTTTCTGGCGCAACAGGTCTACGAGGCGCTGACAAAGATAGCACGGAGCCCCTCCGGCGCCGCTGGAGAGCGCGGCGACGATCGTCGAAGGTTTGCCGATGAAAGACGCTGGAATGTGACCTCGGACGGATTTCAAGTCACCTTCGATCGTAACGAGGTCGCCAGCAATTCGGACGGAGAGTACGAGGCGACGATCGCGTGGTCCCGCTGTCATGAGGTGGACCCCGCCGCTATGAGGCTTGGCACTGAGCTCGGCCGACGCGGGACGCCGCTGCCAAAGGACCGCACGGCCGAGCTGCGCGTCGGCGAGAGGGCGGCTCAATCGACCCCGATTATTCCCCAAAACCCGCCAAGAGGTGGCAAAGTGGTATCAGAGTGTCTCATAGCCGATAAAGCCAGCGAGGATCCCGCAGACGACGATCACGACACCCAAAAATACGAGCAATCCGAAGGCGAGCCTCCGGCCGATGGGCGGCGTGATAAGGTATTCGGGGGGCGGGAGTTCGTTTTTCCAGTACGAGCCGAGCGCCGTCGCGTCGATGTCGATGCGATTTTTTTCCATGATGAGCCGGATTTATGGTTGCGAGGATGTTTGTGGCCGCTGCGCCTCCTGGAGGACGAGCCGGCCGAGCGGAGTTCCCTCGATGCTCCGATGGCCGGGCTCATACGCGCTCTCGTGTATGTCGGCTTTGCGCACGGTGAAGGTTGGGCCGGAGAAATCGGCGTCACCGAGGGGAAAACCCTCGGCTTGCGACCCTGCTCTGGCGCGGTGGGGCATCTTCTCCCGATGGGCGCGGTATGTGACCGTGTCCGGTGAGACGGCGGTGACCTTGAGCAGCGTGTAAGTGAGACTGGAGGCTTGGGCGATATCCGCGAGATCGATATCTCCCGGTCGAGGATCGGCCAGCCAAGCCTGCATCTGAGCCTTATTCGCGCGCAGTTCTCGCTGGTGCAGTTGGCTGACAGCGAGCGTGCC
>JAFAUR010000303.1 GCA_019243205.1 Acidobacteriaceae bacterium
AGGAGGCGCTTGCTGTCCGGCGACCACTCGATGGAAGTTTCGGGCGCGGGAGTCCTGGTGATTCGAGTGGCGCGTCCGCTTTCGGGTGCCGAGGAGGCGGCGAAGACTTCCCCGTGCGAGATCAGAGCGACTTTCTTGCCGTCCGGCGAAAGAGCGAGGTCGTTGAATTGCGTGGTTTGAATGTGATCGACCTGGGGACTCGAGACCGAGCCGCGAAGAGTGATGGGAACCTGGGCGGCTGAAGCCGATTGTGTGTCAAGCTTCCAAATGCTGAAATTGCGTTCGAACACGATTTCCCGACCGTCGTAACTGACCGATGGCCAGAGCAGGCGTCCATCCTTGAAATTCGTGACGGCCTTGGCTTCCGAATTCGGAGCGCCGATCCTCTGGCGATAGATATTTTCGGTACCAGAGCGATCGGACATATAGAAGATCGATTGGCCGTCGGCGGACCACATCGGCCAGCCTTGCTTAGCATCTTCTTCGACGACGCGCTGATAGGGCGTATTGTCGGCAATGCCCTTGATCCAGATTTCGGACTCGTCCAGATGACTGTGTCCGTGACGCCACCACTGGTTGGAGCTGATGCCTCGCGTGACGAAGGCGATGTGCGTTCCGTCGGGAGAAGGAGCACCCCGGAACTCGCTGTAATAGCGGTCGCGCAGCACTTCGAGCGGCGTGCCCCCGGCGGAACTGACACGGAAGATATCGGATGTGTTGGCGATGTCGTTTGCTGTTGAAGTGAAGTACAGCCATTTGCCGTCGGGCGACCAACCATCCAGCAGATCGAGCGAGTCGCTGTAAGTGATACGGGTGAGTTCGCCCGTTGAAAATGTCAGGACATAGATGTCTCCGTTACCCGTACGTGTGGAGGTGAAGGCGAGGCGAGTGCCGTCCGGCGAGTACAGAGGGCGAGATTCCGTTGCCGGATGGGAGACGAGAAGACGGGCTGCGCCACCTTTCGCGGCAACGGTCCAGATGTCGCCGCCGGAAACGAAGGCGATCTCGGACCGATCAGGAGAAAGTGCAGGTTCTCCGAGCGAGGGCAGCGGCTGCACGGCTGACGCGTGAATCGCAGCGGCGGCAAAGACTAGGGATGCGGCAAGTGAACGCATACGAAGGGTGAAAACGTGAGCGTAACAGAAGCGGCCGTCTCTTACGATCGATATGATGTCGATCGATGTTCAGCGGCGGCACTCATTGTGGCCGCTCACTGGCTTAATCGTGGGCATTGCAGCGGCCATTTTCCCGGTAGCCGCCGCGTATGCCCGATCCTATGCCCTGCCACTTTCATCCGTGTTGGGCGTTTACAGCTGCTTTATCGGCTTATTGTTTTGCGCGATTGCTCCCGGAGTGGCCGCGGGACGCGCGTTGCTCGAACGGCTGATTGGGAGCCGATTCAGAGCGCTTAAACTATGCCTGCTACTTACGCTGCCATATCTGTATTACGCGGCGGGAACGGGGGCGAACCCGTGGCGAGGCGTGCTGCGGCTCCTGGCGATTACGACGCCGATGCTAATCGTGTATTCCGCTTTCCCGGTCCGTAAGGAAGCGAGATTCAGCATTCAGGACCTGTTTGCGGCAGTTTGGTTGGTCTCGATTGTTCTCTTCCGGCTGTTCCGAGGTATCTGGGACCGTCCGACGGACCTTGATTTCATGGCGCGATTGTTTGTGCTCAGTCTCGGGGCGCTGTGCTGGACCCACATCAGATGCGTTCCGGATTTGCGGTATCGATTCATATTCAGCCGAGGGGTGTTTTTTGCCGCGGTCAAAAACTTCGTGCTTTTCGCGGCCATTGCGATTCCGCTTGGAATGGCCATCGGGTTTACGGCATGGAATCCTCGTTGGCGCGGCGCGCTCGACTTTGCGACTGGTTATCTCGAGATTCTTCTATTCATTGCGCTCCTGGAAGAGCTGTTCTTTCGGGGGTTTCTCCAGAACCTGCTTGAGAAATCGCTCCATTCAACCCTGTGGGGCCAAGTGGTGGCAAGCTGTGTCTTCGGTTTCTTTCACATTCTCCACAAGCCTTTCCCGAATTGGCGATACGTCATATTGGCATCGATCGCGGGCTGGTTCTACGGTTCGGCATATCGGGCGGGCGGCACGGTTTTCGCCTCTGCCTTCTTGCACGCTATGGTGGACCAGGTGTGGCGTACGTTTTTCACGCGCGGATAAAAGCCCGGGCGATGATGACGTCCGAAAGCCGCGAGTTTTGATCAGTAGCGAGTGAGAGAATTCGCGCATGGAACTGCCGGACCCGGAGATCTGCTACCGCGCCCTCGAGAGCCGGGATTCGCGCTTCGACGGCCTGCTGTTCGTGGGTGTCACTTCGACGGGAATCTACTGCCGGCCGATTTGTCCGGCCGCACGCCGAAACAACAGCATTGCCGGTTTTTCGCGTCGGCCGCAGCCGCGCAGGAAGCCGGTTTCCGCCCATGCCTGCGCTGCAGACCGGAAACCGCTCCAGAGCTGGCATCGTGGCGCGGAACCTCCAATACCGTCTCGCGCGCACTGGCGCTGATATCGGATGGCGCACTTGACGGTGACGGCGCGAGCGTTGGAAGTTTGGCAGAGCGCCTGGGGCTGGGTGAGCGTCAGTTGCGACGCCTATTTACTGAACATCTCGGCGCCTCGCCGCTGGCGGTGGCACAAACCAGAAGAGTACTCTTTGCCAAGCAACTCATCCAGGAAACGGACATGCCGATGACAGAAGTTGCCATGGCATCCGGCTTCGGGAGCTTGCGGCGGTTCAACGAAATATTTCAACGGCTGTTTCACCGACCGCCGAGGGCGCTGCGGCGGAAAGTTGCGGCACATGCGGATGCGGGCGTAGCGCTGCGGCTCAGTTACCGGCCCCCTTACGACTGGGACTCGATACTCAACTATCTCAGGGAGCGCGCCATCACTGGCGTTGAGGCGGTCGAGAACGGGGTTTATCGAAGGACGGTTGCGCTTGGTGGCACGGATGGATCCGTGGAAGTAAAGCATCTCCCGCAGCGACATAGCCTGAGCGTGACGATCCGGTTTCAGAACGTGCGCTTATTTCCGGCCATCGTGAGTCGAGTGCGGCGTCTGTTCGATCTCGGAGCAGATATCGGAGTCATCGAGGAGCACCTTTCGCGCGATCCGTGCCTTGCGCCCGCACCCGGGCCTGCGAGCGCCCGGAGGATGGGATCGTTTCGAACTCGCAGCGCGGGCGATCCTCGGCCAACAGGTCAGCCTTTCGGCGGCTCGTTCTCTTGCCGGGCAACTTGTGGCAGCGTACGGCAGACCGGTCGAGGACGAGTCGGTGCGTAGCTCCGGTTTGACGCACGTGTTCCCTTCGGCAGAGCGCCTGGCTCGTGCGGCGTCAATCCATTTGGGCATGCCTGAGGCCCGGCAACTGTCATTGAAGGCGCTTGCCCAGGCCGCAGTGGAGGATTCAAATCTTTTCCGACCTTTTGGAACGGTCGAGGAGGCGATCGCACGATTGCGAGAGATACGGGGAGTCGGTGAATGGACGGCGCAGTATATTGCGTTTCGCGCTTTGCGGGAAATGGATGCTTTCCCGGCGTCGGATATCGGTTTGCTTCGCGGGGCGGCCGTTATCGACGGGGCACGGCCGAGTGCGGCGAGTTTGCTGCGCCGCGCGGAAGGGTGGCGTCCGTGGCGGGCGTATGCGGCTCAACATCTTTGGGCGGCACAGTCGAAGTCTGTTGTGAAGAATGGAGTAGCGCATGGCTGACTCTTTGCAACTAAGCGTGAATCGAATGGAGACACCGATTGGCGAACTTCTGATTGTGGCGGACGCTGACGGGAACCTGCGCGCGGTGGATTGGACAGAACACGAAGTTCGGATGCAGCGTCTGCTTCGACTTCACTACGGAGAGAACGGATATCGACTACAAGCCGCTGCGCGCTCGAACCCTCTGTTGGAAGGAATCAGCCGTTATTTCGCTGGAGAGTTATCGGCAATTGACAATTTACCTGTGAAGACGGCGGGTACATCGTTTCAGCTGGAAGTATGGCGTGCGCTGCGCCAGATATCAGCCGCGACTACGATTTCATATAGTGCACTGGCAGAAAGAATCGGACGCCCCAAAGCGGTGCGGGCGGTGGGGCTCGCGAATGGATCGAATCCCGTTGGGATTGTGGTTCCGTGCCATCGCGTCATTGGAGCCAACGGTTCACTGACGGGATACGGCGGCGGAATCGAACGCAAACGATGGCTGCTTCGGCACGAGGGGCGGGACACGCTGCTTTAACTGTTGTGAAGCACAGGAATACGCACTCTGATGCAGCTACTTGTGTCTTCGGCGGGCTCGGGTTTGGGTTCAGTTCGGAGCCGCGGTTTTATCGTTGCGCTCGCTATATCGGCGCTGGTGTCCCACAGTTGCGGCTGCTTCACCTGCTTCAATCAGTTATTTACGTTGCGGTGATAATTGTCACGGCACGCAACAGTGTCTGGGGACTTGGAGCCGGCATCGCGATCCCCCTGGTCTGCAATAGCTTCGGTCGCGGGTCCGACCACCGAATCACAGTAATCGCTCTCCTGAATTGCGTTTGTGTTGTCTCGCTGACAAGAGCCGGCATCATGACCCGATCAATGGCAATGCGATGTTGATCGCTTTGTTCTTGACAGGGTCTTCAGGCCACCGGCGCCTTCGACAGTGTTTTGTTCCTTTCACGGTGGATTCATTTCCGCTTGGCGGAGCATTTGGACCGAACGCGAATTTTTACGTCAGCAATTCCAACACGGATGCGGTCCTACGAGTCAACGGCACAACTGGCGCGTTCATCAACACGTTCGCGAGTGGTGTAGACGACGCCGCGGGACTAAAATTTGGGCCGAACGGAAATCTGTGTGTGGTGAATGCCTCCAGCCCAGGCTCGGCGTTACTGTGCTTAACGGCACAACGGGCGTCCTGATTACGCAGCTTACGGGCGGTGACCTCTCGGATCCGGAAGGAATCACGATTGGACCTGATGGGAACATTCATGTCGCGAACGGTAATAGTGTCGTCCGGTTCAACGGGATGACAGGCGCCTTCATGGACGTTTTCGTTACGGCTGGGAGCGGCGGGCTGTCCGGTGGACGTGATGTTACTTTTGGGCCGGATGGGAATCTCTAGGCAACAAGTAGCGGCACAACGGAACGTTCCTTGGCGCCTTTGTGCAGACAGCGATCTCCCACTTCCGCGTGGTTTGGTCTTCGGCCCGGACGGTAATCTATATGTCGCCAATTTCGGGGGTGGCGACGTGCTTCGATTCAACAGCACAAGGGGCGCGTTCATCGAGAGGTTCATAGCAGTGGCACGGGTCCGACCTCGGGTAGCGGCGCGCTCGGTGGGGCGACATTCCTCTTATTCAACGAAGCGCCTACAGGCGCCGGAACCATCTATGTTCGGCATTGCCGCGATCGGTTTCGGAGCAGTTTTGTTGGGGATGCTGAAGAGAAGTCGCGCGTGTCCAGTCGCTTCGCTCCATGGCTCTGATAGCGGCATCGGACGCCTCCTTAGTTTTTCGGGATTTTTTCCTGACCTTTTCCCGGATTCGATGTTTCGACAAGCTCGGGCGAGCGTTGAGCGCTTAGCGTCTGTTCCTGGGATTTCGTGTCGATGCGCCTGGAACGAGTAAAAGGTTCCAACTTCTGCGGCGTGCCTTCTTTCAGTGCTCGCAGGATGGCTTCGAGGACGCGGACGTCCGCGTATCCTTCTTCACCGTCGGGTTCAGGATCTTGGCCGTTGAGAATGCAATCGGAGAAGTACTTCATCTCTCCGCCGAAATGGTCGGTATTCTTGAAGCTCTTATTGGTCTTCTTCTGTCCAATCGTGATTTCTTGCTCGAGCGGCTTGCCGTACATGAATCCGGGGCTCATCACGATGTTGCCTTCCGTGCCGACGACGGTGTAGCAGTCGATGGTGTTGCCGTAGTAGGAGATCGTGAACTGAGCAATGCGATTTTCCGGGAAGCGCAAAGTCACGGCAACCGTATCGTCGAAGTCACCGAGCCCGGATTCCGGATGACGCGTGCCACTGGCCGAAACGACCTCTATGGGCTCTGATTCGAAGACGTAGCGCGCGGCATTGACAGGGTACGGACCCATATCGAGAACCGGGCCAGCCAAGTCGCCGTTCTTAGCGCGATGGTTCTGCGGATCGAGCATCTGCGCGAATACGGAACTGAAAAGGTGGACGCTACCGAGCTTGCCGGCACGAATCTGTTCGATGAGGGAAAGGGTCGCGGGTTCGAAATGCAGGCGGTAGGCGACCATCAGCTTTGCGCTGGAGTTCTTCTGCACATCGAGGATGTCGCGACACTTCGCCGTGCTGACCTCCAGCGGCTTTTCCGCGAGTACGTGGATGCCGGCCTTCAAAGCAGGAATGATGAATTCGGCGTGACGCCAGTTTGGGGTCGCCACATAGACGGCGTCAATATTGCCCGAGTGAAGGAGTTCTTCGAATTGGTCGTAGCTGTACGTATCGGGGACGCCGTACTTTTTGCCGACTTCTCGCGCCTTTGTCGAGTTTGAAGTCACGAGCGCTGCGACTTCAGAGTTGCCCGTGTGTTCAACGCCCGGAAGCATAGCCTCCTGCGTGATGTCGCCGAGCGCGACCATCCCGTAGCGCACTTTTTTGCTCGAGCCCAGACCGAGTGCATCCTTGATACTCATACGTGTTCGTAGATGCACGAGTTCGGGAGGCGTGACGCTCGCATCTATGCGGGTGCAATCAGGCCCGTGCCATTTTGAACAATCGTTTGTCGTACGCGATGCGCCGGGTCCATTCGATGCCGACGCCAGGCGCTTCGGGGTGGCGTGGATTGAGCAAGTAATTTGTTGATTCAGGGCTGACGAGCGACGGAACGGCGAGCAGGCATGTCGGACTTTCCGCGAGCCACCGATCTCCGTACGTGCGCGTCGCATCAACGGAATCGCGCCAACCTGTTTCCCCGTGCTCAGGTGAGAAAGTCTGCTGGGAAATCGTATCGGTAATTTGAATCTTGATGAGCTGGTATGTATCCGGAAAGAACCAGGGATTGCCCTTCAGATTCGCGAGCCCTTCGAGCAGGGAGAGCGCGGGATGTTCGGATAAATAGATGATGCGCTTCCCGGGTTGGGCCGTGTGCCAGCGCCCTGACGCCTTCTCTCCGCCTATACCGATCAGGTCGGCGAATTCGCTGATTCGCCAGGCAATCCTCAACTAAAAATGCCTTCGCGTATCTGCCACAGCATTTCTTCTACGAGGCGGCCGCCGGATTCAGTTTGAAGCAGGCTGAGCGCGGAACGATTATTCAGCCGATCATCGGGCGTGCGCAACCAGCCAAGAGCTTTCTGGGGATCGCCAAATGTTTCGCCCGCCAAAGAGAGGATGCGGGCAACCCGCACGACGCGATCCGCTTCATCGTGGGTCAGGCGATCGACGCCCTTGCTTTTACGATGCTTCAGAGTACGTGGCGACGCGATCAAACCGGCGATCTCAGTGAAGGTCAAGCCACGATCTCGCAGGCGTTTGAGCGTTTCGGTGGAAAGGCCCTTTTCGACCTCCTCGGCAAGCTCAAAGTCGGATTTGGGCGCGAAGCCGATCAGTTCGGCGATGTTCAGGTTTGTCGCCATTATTTACAATATGCCACAAAGCAGTGTGGCATATTGCACCCCGAGCACTAATTTCCGTCAGCGGTGGTTCCTTTCAGATGCTTGTCGAACCAGTCGATCGTCCGGCGGATGGCATCTATCTGGTTTTCGCGCTTCACGAAGCCGTGGCCTTCATTCGGGTAATAGTGA
>JAFAUR010000560.1 GCA_019243205.1 Acidobacteriaceae bacterium
TGCTCATTGTTCTACCCGCCAAGGTGATACCGTCGACCAACTCTTTAACTGCTGCATTGCCCAGACGGTGGACTTGTCCTTATGACAATCAGTGCAGGGGTTGGGAATTTTGTACTTGTCTGTCATTGCCGGGCTGACAAAGCGGAAGGTGTGGCTTCGGACGTTCACATCAGCGATGGTCTGTTCAATGCGTGGCATGTGGCAGGCGACGCACTCGTTGCCTGTGCTCCCAACTTTGTGATGCGTGTGTTCTTCAATCGTACTTACATGTGGACCGTTCGGTGAACCAGGTCCATGGCATTCGAGGCAGATCACGTTCGCTGGCTTGATTAAGAGCGCGTCGTTGTCCGTTCCGTGCACATCGTGGCAACTGGAGCACTTCACACCACGCTCATACATGACGCTCTGCACGAAGTCATTGCCTTGCATCCGGTTCTTGTGTGCGGTACCGTCCGCGAAATGGGTGAATGTCGTCTCGCCCAATTTGTGTTCTTCGAGTTTCCAGTGATCCTGTAGCTTCTCGCCTACGTGGAATCCCACGGGCCAGTCGTAATATTTGCCCTCAATCGGGTTCTGCAGTGGCTGCCCTTGCGAGTGGCATTGGATGCACGTGTCGTTCGCCTGAACCGAATCGAGACGAGCTGGATTGACGATGTTTAAACGAGAAGGGTGTGCCGCATGTTCGCTACCTGGGCCATGGCATTTTTCACAGCCGACGTTCCATTCAGTAACCGTCTTCTCCTGAATGTAGTAGTTGACCGAATGGCAGCCATCGCACAGGGGCCCGGTTGGGCGCTTCATATTATCAGGAGGGTAGAGAGGAGCCCACCAGTCGGTTCCGTTTTTCACGAAATAAGGTCGCCAGATCTGGTGCGTGACATCCCATTGTGCGGGAAGCACGAAATAGTCGTCGCCAACTTTTTTGAAATAGCGTTGCTTCCACTTGCTTCCGTAAACGAACGCAATATCGTCCTTTTTGAAACTCACGAGCGGGTCGGGTTTTGACAGATCCGGCAGGATTGCGTCGGGATGCTGCTTGGGATCGCGCACCACATTGGCCATCCGCGTCTTTTCCCAGCGAGCATAGATCTCGGGATGACATGTTTTGCAAGTGGTCGAACCCACGTACTGTCGCTGTGCGGTGCCGGGTTGCGCATTTGGAGGCCCCGTTTGAGCAAAGACGAAGGGCGACATGGTACAAGTCGCACAGACAAAAATGAGCAAACGTCTCGAAACGCGCATGCGATCCCTCCCCCGGTTGTCAGTCTACACGGGGAATCTGAAGGATCTCTGATTTTCTACTTTGGTAGCCATCCGATGGTGGCCGTAATGCAGTGTTTACCAGAGCTTGTCCAGTGTCGCGAGCGGTCCGAACCGATTTCTGGTGTTTGCCTCGTGCCGAATAGTACCGCGCTAGTCGTTAGCGTTGTTCGGGAGTGACTCGGCGAGAAAAGTGGAGCTACGGGCCGAGTAACTGCCGAGTCACTTTCGAAAACGAGACTAGAAGGAAGCTGGTGGCGGGGCGTGACGAGTATGGAGGTTCAAACGTCTTTTGGTACTGTTCCGGCTGGCAGCAAGGCTCGATGTACGCCGGACCGTGATGGGGAGGAACGCGGGGCTGTCAGAATCACTGATGGGAGACGACCGAAAGTGGCAGTTGGACGGTTCAACGGGTGGAGACGATGAGGACGGACACACGACTGCGAGCGCGCGTGAACGCACGGTGTGGCGCGGATTTTGATCGGCTGCTTCAAGAAGTATCAAGCCGTTCGCATAGTAAGTAGACTTCCCGAGCAGTCAGTCGGCAGCTGATCTGCATGGGATGGCCGCAACGAGGACATTGCCATCTCGCCTCGCACGAAGTGACCGGAGGTGATTCTCGCGATGGCGTGTCGGAAGCAAGCAGGCGGCGAATGACAGCAATGCTTGTTGAACGATGCCGGTTGGAAAGAAACCCAAACTGGCGAATGCGGACGAAGCCGTGTGGGAGGACATGTTGCACGTAACGCCGCAAGAACTCCGATGCCGAGAGAGTCATGAGGCGTTGCTTGTTTCCGCGCGCATAGTCTTTCCAACGGAATGTGACCTGTTCCCCATCAAAAGAAACGAGCCGGTGATTGCTGATGGCAACGCGATGGGTATAGCGGCCCAGATAGCGAAGCACAGGCCTAGGCCCAGCCATGGCCTGCTTGACATAAACAACCCAGTTTTTCCGACGCAGAGATTGCAGTAGGGTCCGGAATGCCTTGGGGTCCTTGAGCGGCCCGGTCGCGCCGCCGAGACTGAGCTTGTTCCTGCGATAGGCACGCTTGAGTCCCTCGAGAAACTTGCCGCGAAAGACCTTCTTGAGAACACCGAGCGGAAGAAAAAAGCGATACTTCGGTCGAATCCAATCGCTGCGATCTGGTGAAAGGCCGCCGACTGGAACGAGGCAATGGATGTGTGGATGGAGCAGCAGGTTCTGGCCCCAACTGTGCAGGATGGCTAGGAACCCGATCTCTGCACCAAGGTGCTGCGGATCGGCCGCGACTTCCAGCAGTGTTTCTGCTACGGAACGAAATAGCAAGTTGTACAGCAGGGCAGGATTGCGCTGACAAAGGCTGTTCAGCTCGTGGGGCAGGGTGAAGACCACATGGAAGTAAGACAGGCCGAGCAACTCGTGCTCCCGGCAAGCGAGCCATCGTTGACGCGCCTGCGCCTGACACTTCGGACAGTGCCGATTCCGGCAGGAGTTGAACGAGATGGCCGAATGACCGCATCCGGAACAGTGATCCAAATGGCCGCCCAAAGCCGGCGTGCGGCAGCGCTGAATGGCGCGCAGGACTTTCAGCTGCTGATAGCTGAGCCAGGATCGGTTCTCGGCAACGAAGCGATCACCCTGCGTGCGAAGTAAGTCGGCCACCTCGACGGTGGGCCGGCTCATTCTGGCTTGTGCAACTTTCGCGAGCGCTGCAGCCGTGCGGGGCCGGAGACGGCAATGCGTTCCAGCGGATTGGTAGCTGCCTGCAAACGCTTAGGAGACACATGCAGATAGCGAGTTGTCGCTTCGATGTCTTTGTGACCCATTAGCACCTGAATGGTTCGCAGGTCCGCTCCGTCTTCGA
>JAFAUR010000758.1 GCA_019243205.1 Acidobacteriaceae bacterium
AATCGCGGCCGCTTTGGGTGCGCTAGAGCCAATCTACAGGGAAGCGCTTCTCCTGCGTTTCCAGGAAGAACTGTCGCTCGCGGAAATTGCCCAAGTCGCAGGCGCTCCCATCTCGACCGTTTCGTCGAGGATTCATCGCGGCCTGTCGATGCTGCAAGCCTCTCTCGGAGGAGGCGCCGATGCCGCTTGAGAACCATGAAAAAGCTTGCTTTCTGCTTCATCGGTCCCTCGTTGAAGGAATTTCGCTGGAGGACCGGCACTGGCTCGATGCTCACGTCGGACAATGCGCCGAATGTGGCTGGTATGCGGATCTCTCGGCGCGTGCCGTCCGAGCGCTGGATTGGTTCGCGCTTGAACTCGACCCGGCAGCAGCGCTTCGGGTTGAGAACGTGGTCCGCAGCCGTGCCGAAGGGATGAGATCGGCCGAGGCGCATGCAAAAAGCCTTTGGATCGGCACAGCAGTCGCAATATTCCTCACGTTCACGGGATCTGCCGTTACGTGGCGCTCTTTGGTATGGCTGGCCAGTCAGTGGAATCTCCCCAGCCGCGTATGGCAGATCGTATTCGCGGCCTTCTGGTTGCTGCCGTCCCTTCTACTCGCGTTTCTGCCGCTTTTTCGAAGCAGGCTTCTGGGAGAGGATTCCGAAAGCAACGGACAAACTGTATGAGCTGGCGCAGCGGATTCGGTCTCATTCCAGGTCCGGCGAAAATCCTGGCCGCTTTAGCCTTCGGGGTTTTCCTTTTCGGGGTCTTCGAGGAGCAACGGGCGAGCGGCCTCGGGGCCTTGATCGGTCTGGCGGGCGGTACGCTTGCCGCCGCTTACTTTCTTCTCGCCGGCTATGTTTACGCAGACGCAGTGCGACGCGCTATGCCGGCGATTCCCTGGACGGCGCTTGCGGTGCTCATTCCGAACTGCGTTGGCTTCGTGCTCTACTTCCTGTTGCGAAAGCCGATCCTCCATCCGTGTCCCAATTGCGGGCGCGGAGTTGCGCCAGATGCCGCGTTCTGTCCCCGCTGTGGCCAACCGCAAATGAACATGGGGCCGCAACCGTCACGGGAAGAATCTTGAAAAATGACTCGTCGGAGCTCAGGGCGCGTACATGAGGCCCAGAAAGGCGAATCTCACATGAAACAGACCGGTATGTTGACCGCAGCGTCGCTGCTCACCATTCTATTGATGACGTTTCACCTGACGGACGACATCGTCCGCGGGATGGAACCGGGAACGCTTTCAAACCTCATTGCGGTGCCCATCTTGGTCGTCTGGCTGTACGGAACGTTGGTGCTGGCCGAAAGGCGATCGGGGTACGTCATCATCCTCCTCGGGTCTCTCCTTGGGTTGGTCGTTCCCGTCATCCACATGAAGGGGACGGGAGTCGGCGGCGCGATTGCCAAGTCAAGCGGAGCCTTCTTCTTTATCTGGACACTCCTTGCGCTCGGCGTGACCGCGCTCTTCTCCGTCATCCTATCGGCGCGCGCACTGTTGAGCTTGCCCTGGCGCCGGAGCCGCCGCGCGTCAACTGCCGCATAACGCGCATTCCACCGCCTTGCGGGTGTGCTGGTTTCAGTCAGCGGGATGCCGACTTCCCGTCACAGTGAAAAGGGCACATGGACTCTTGTCGCGGCCACAGAAGAAAGGCTTTACTGGCGGAGTCAAAAGGTAAACTGTGAGAGATTTCAGGCGGCAATCTGGCCATCGCGATTTCACGTTTTCATTACGGCTCCCTCCCATAGCTGTCAAATGATGTCAGCACCCAATCTGCGGGCAACGTGCATCTACTTCTTCAATCCCGTCGGTGATGCCGGACCCAAATAGCTTGGAGGTGTAACCAACGATCGAATCTTCCGATCTACGCATGACGGGAATTCCGCTCAACCACGGAGCCGGCCATATGTCCGCGCTCGGCGTGGTCAGGTAGGGTTTGATCGTTCAGTCTCCGGCGAAAGCACGTGCGTAAGGTAGCCGGCGCTCTGTTCAGGTTGCGATAGGCCCTGATTAACGCCCTGTTGTTCAATGTCATCAACGCTGATAAACCCGACAGCTGTCGCTGCGCGCTTTTAGGTAACGCACGAACACCACGACTGGATGGAAAATTGTTGAAAATAGGCAAAACCACGGAGATGTTCTGAAGAAGCCGGGTCCGAAAATATACTGGAGCTTATATCGATTCGTAGTCAAATTGTGACTCCAGATTCATCTTCTCTTGATACGCTCGGCCCGGCAAACGGTTGATTTCGGCCAGTCCACCTCCAGCTGATGCGCACCACGTCGCCGCTGTGAGGGCGCGCGGCTGCCGAACTCGGTTGGCCGAATCAAGGGGAGATGAAAGATGCGGGCAACACTGTGTGCGCTATGGATGACGTGTCTTTTATGGCCGGCTACTGCCGTGGCTCAGGAACGCAGAGCAACCATCACCGGGCTCGTCACCGATTCGTCCAAAGCCATTCTGCAGGCAGCCAGCGTGGAGTTGGAACCGATCGGAACAAGAACTGTCACTGACAACACGGGGCAATTCAGTATGAAGGACCTACCCGCGGGAACATATACCCTGACCATATCGTTCGTTGGCATGGCCGATTACACCAGGCAGATAACGGTGACGGCCGGCGAGACTGCCCGCCTCGAATTGGAGATGCAAATCGCATCGCCTAGAGAATCTGTCACGGTGACCTCCGAGGAAATTCATGGGGAGGCGGAAGCCATCAATCGCGAGCGCGCAGCGGACAATATCGTCCAGGTTCTGCCTTCGGATATCATCACCAGCTTGCCCAACGCCAATGTCGCCGACGCCATTGGCCGGCTTCCCAGTGTCACACTCGAGCGCGATGAGGGTGAAGGAAAGTACGTACAGATCCGGGGAACCGAACCGCGCTACAGCAACGTCACGATCGACGGCGTTAACGTTCCATCCCCGGAAGGCGGAGTGCGCCAGATCAAGCTCGATACGATTGGGTCGGATCTGGTCGAATCGGTCGAGATCAACAAGACGCTGTTAGCCAACATGGATGGCGACGGCATCGGAGGCTCGGTGAACCTCCGCACAAAGACCGCTGGCGAGGATCCGATCATTTCGTTGTACGGCATCGGCGGCATCACGCCGATTCAGAACACGCGCTATGCTGACCAGTTCGGCGGCACGGTCAGCAAACGTTTCGGCAAGGAAAAGCGGCTCGGAATTCTGTTCGGTGGCAGCTACGATTGGAATGGGCGCGGCATTGACGACGTCGAGCCGTCGCCCGAGGTCATTCAATGCGACCCGGGCAATTGCCTCACGCCGAGCGCTACCGCTGCTAACTTCGGAACTTACAATACCGAGGACATTCGCCTGTATACGTACTATCGGACCCGCTACGGCTTCACAGGAACCGTTGACTATAAGTTGGACAGCGCGACCATTTACATCCGTGGCCTCTACTCCCACTTCGATAACTTTGGCGATCGCTGGGTGCTCACGCCCATCATCAACAGTTTCACTACCTCGCCCACGCAGGGCGGACCAGACGGCAGCATGTCTTACAACGCCTCGATCCGCCGTCCCATCGATGTGATCGGAAGTCTGGAAGCAGGGGGAACGTATAGCTTCGGGAGTTCCTACCTGAACTGGAGTATCTCGGTCTCGCGTTCCGCGGAAGACCAGCACGGGTATTCGGGCGCCAACTTCGCTCCCATCTCCAACTCCCCCCTCAATGCCGTCCAGTTCGCCTTGGATCGCAGCGATCCCTACCGGCCGAAGTTCATCGTGCAAAACGGGGTGAACATCTACGACACTACTCAATACCAGCTGCAAAACTTCGACATCGATCACAGCTATAGTCCACAACTGAATCTGCAGGCTGGCGCGGACTACTTCAAGCCATACAACTGGGGCGGGCACTCAGGAGTACTGGCAATCGGCGGCAAGATTCGCAATGCGCACAAGTTCTCCGAAAACGACGATATTGTTTATAACCTCAATGACCCCAGCGTTGCTCCCTTGAGTATGTTCCCGATCAAGGAGACTGTTACCAACTATTACAACGGGAGCTACAAGGCGCCGCCCGCCATCAACTACAACGCCTTGCTGAATTTCTACCACGCCAACACCGGTGATTTCACCGTCGATCCCACACAGACGCTCGTTGACAACGCCGGCGGGAACTACAACCTCGTCGAGCGCGTCGGTGCTGGTTACATCATGAATACGATTAGCCTCGGCCGCTTCCGCTTAATCACCGGAATCCGCTTCGAAACCACAACCGAAAATGTGGCGGGTAATATCCTGGCACAGGACGATCAGGGGAACTTTCTCGGCCTGTCTAAGGTCACCAAGAAGTTCACCTATGTCGATCCTTTGCCGAGCGGAGAGCTGCGCATCGGCTTGACCTCCAATTCCGCCATTCGCCTTTGTTACGGCAGGGGATTGGCGCGCCCGCAGTTCGGCGATCTGGCTCCGGACCTGTCGCTGACCATATCGAGTCAGACTGGCGGACGCAACACCAGCAGTATCGGCAATCCGAACTTGAAGGCAACGCACGCCGACAACTATGATGTTCTCTTTGAGCAGTACCTCAAGCCGCTCGGGCTTGTTACCGCGGGATTTTTCTATAAAAACATCCGTGACCCGATCGTCACCATTCAGACCCAGAATGTGATGTATCCCGGCTTTCCGGAAAGCTTCCTCCAGGATCAGCCGGACAACATCGGCAGCGCCTATGTCTGGGGTTGGGAGGCGGCTTATGAACAGCACTGGGCTTTTCTCCCGGGCCTGATGTCGGGGCTCGGTTTCTCAGGGAATTACAGTTACACGTCCTCTCGGACCGACGGAATTCCGGGTCGTTCGGATCATCCGCCCCTGCTGCGTCAAGCGCCCAACACCTGGAACCTCGGCCCTACCTACGACCGCGGCCGCTTGTCGGTTCGTATGGGATTGTCGTACAACGCCGCAAACATCTATGCGTATCAATATCAGGACGGAGCGCCTCTCGGTTTGAAAGGGCCGAACGGAGACAACTATCTATATGCCCATCTCCAGCTGGACGCGCAGGGTAGCTACCGCTTGCCAAAGGGATTCAAGCTCATCGTCTACGGGTTGAATTTGACTAACGAAGTCTTCGGGTTTTACAACGGCAGTGGCGTCTGGCCAGTGCAACGGGAATACTATAACCGAACCTTCGGGACGGGAATCCGCTGGAGTTCCGCCGAACGCTAATTCAGTCGTGGCACAAAGCTGGATGTATCAGCGCTGCTTTACGGAAATATCGAAACTGTCTTTCAGCTCAACATTGAGGCTCACCGCTTCCGGATTCTCGACGCGGTACATTTCCCCGTCCAGCCGGTCCTTGTCAAGAGTTAGCTTCACATAGTGGTAATTCGGAAACATACTGCTCTTATAAAGATCATCCGGCCCGCGTTCCACAAAATAGGGCGGTGCTCCGCCGCCTCCCGAGACGAGATACGTCACATCGTCAACTACACTGCGCTCGTAATTGTGGATATGCCCGGCGCTCACCAGAAAACGGGCGTGGGAGTTACGCGCGACTTTCGATAGATAGTCCCGCAGTGCGATCTCATTGGGCCTGGGATTGTGATCTACCTCGATGTGCTGTTGAACATCCGCCACCGGAGGATGGTGCAAGCTGACGATCACGAAATCCACAGAGGATGGCAAACTGTCAATCTGCTGCTCGATCCAACGCGCCTGATTACTGCCCGGCAGCAGTGCCGCGTCACTGTCCAATGCGATAACGTAAATACGCGATCCAAGCTGCGCCGAATACCAGCGCCGGTTGCGCATCTCAGGGAACGCCTTCCACCAGTTTTCGAGCCCTTGTACCGGGTCACCGTGAAGTTCGTGGTTGCCGAGGGCAGGAAATACATGTATCTGCAAGTCGCGCCACGGCTTCGTCTCACTTGCAAACACGGCGTAATCGTCCGCGACGTTACCCGCCAAAGGCACGTCTCCATTCATGATTACTGCCGCAGGGTGCTCCTTCGCGATCTGATTCACAAGCCACTGACGAATTCTTGGATTCGTCTGCCGCACGTTCGCTGGATTGGTAAAACGCTGATCCCCGTAAACGATTAGCGTGAGTGGATCGGGCAACTGATTGTCCGCAATCCGAAACGTGGGCCCCCGTTCGCTCAATAGGGCACCAGTAGAAACCGTAGCAGCGACGGGCTGTTGAGCGAAAAGAATTGTCAAATTGGCTGACAGGAATAAGACGAAGAGTCGCATGAATGCGGTCATTAATAAAATGTCCTCCGGCGTCGTTTCCTATGCGGGCTACGTGAGAAATTGTCCGAACGGCTTGCCTACGCAGCGACTTCCTTTGGTTAGCCCGACCGTTTCGAAACCTCCATTTATCTCACCATGAATCATGTAGATCTGCATCAGTCACCTTGGCCGTAGACCTCTTTGCTGCGGTGGAGCGGGCATAGGCTTTCGGCCAACCCCACTTTGGGGGCGGATGGAATGAGCAAACGAGTCACGGAGAAATCCGCCACCTCGGAGCGGCCGAAATCGAAACTCGGCCTTCCGGATCTGGACCAAAGTAAGGCGGCCGTACTGAACAGCCTACGTTCGCCGGAGTCCAAACGGGATATCGACATGCCATCGATGAGTTTATCCAGTGGTATTGCTCCGAGCCTCCGGGAGGTGTGGAGTTCCGGTCTCTATGCCCGAATTATCCGGCCCACAGTCGTGCACCATGAACCGTCAATGCGGCCGGCGATAGCCCCGCTCGATCCCTCATCACCGCCAGGTCGCGCGTGGTACGATCATCGACGGTTTCGGTGCGTATATAGGAAGCGCAGAAAGACGAGTCTCACATGAAACAGAGCGTCATGTTGAGTATCACGTCCCTGCTTTCGATCCTTTTCATGATGGTTCACCTTACCGACGATCCTCTGTTCGGGATGGCGTCGCCAAGGTTCGCGAATCCATTTGCGGTGCTCGTTTTCGTCATCTGGCTGTACCGAACGGTGGTGCTCGCCGAACGGCGAGCGGGATACATCATCATTCTCCTCGGGTCGCTCTTGGGGCTGGTCGTCCGTGTCGTCCACATGAAGGGGGCCGCGGGCGTTGTCGGCGGCGACATCGGCAGGTCCAGCCAAGCCTTCTTCTTGTGGACACTCCTCGCGTTGGGCGTGACCGCGATGTTCTCCGCTGTCCTCTCGGCGCGCGCACTGTGGAGCCTGCCATGGCGCCGCGGACGGGTACTGCCGCCGGAAAACCATTTTGACGGCTGAGGGATCCTAACGGAGCACTGTCCCGGGCCGGCGTCGCGCTAACCGGAAGTTCGGACGGCCACTTGACGAGAAACGCGCTACTGTCAATTGGATGGTCACCAGTGATGTCGACCGAAAGCGCAGGGCAAGTGTCGGGTTTCCAGTGATCGGATCGCTGCGTGATATTGCCCATTGCTCGCGTAAATGACCCGATAATGGAAGTGCCATGATCGTTTGCGACCTGTGCGACCAGTGCAAAGAATGCTCGAAACACCAGATCGGGGACAAAGAGTACGACATCTGCTCCGAATGCTGGAACGCTCTGACTGAAAAGCTGAAGGGCAAAGGCACACGCATCACAAAGCGCGATCTGGTGCTGCTTCCCTCAACGCCGACATCGAACCCCGCCGAGCCGGAGCCCACATCTCCTCCAAAAGGTCCACCGAAAATATGGGCGCGTGCTAATTGAGTGGCTGGCCCATCGTGTGATGACAATTGGCGTTTGCGGGCGGTGCAGCCCCCATGGCGAATTAAGCCATTCACCAATATGACGCCCCGTGCGCCGCGGTCCAATTGACGTAGAACGCGCTTCCCGCGGATGTGAATCGCTACGCGCCAATTCGGGGCCACATGCGCGTTTCACAGGAGTAATCCGCGCCTGGCGAGAGA
>JAFAUR010000491.1 GCA_019243205.1 Acidobacteriaceae bacterium
TTAGGTCTGTAGCCACGAGCGGGGGAGGGACCGGATTATCGGTGCTCCGGACCGAAGTACCCTGTCAGTTTATCGTTCCCCAAGGGCCCCGGCAACTTCGACCGCCATCTCATACCGGCCGAAAGGCGCGCTGAGTTGGGCGCCGCGAACAAGATGGCGAACGCGAGCGCACATTTCCTGCGCGATCAGGATGCCCTCGGCGCGCGCTTTTTCCGCGCTGTCGGCTTTTCGCATGCGATCCATGTATTCGTCGGGGACGGGCACGCGTAGCTCATTCACCATAAACTCGGCGTTCCGGAAGCTGGTAAGCGGCCATATGCCGGCGATGATAGGAATCTCGTATTGCTCGGTGCTGCGGATGAAACCTTCGAGCAAGTTCAGGTCGAACACAGGTTGCGTGACAACGTATTCGGCACCCGCTTCCACCTTCCAGGCAAAACGGCGCAGTTCTTCATCCATGTTGAGCGCCCCGGGATTCGCTCCGACACCAATCAGCATTGCAGTCTGCGAGCCCATGGGATTCCCGCCGATGTCTAGACCCTGGTTCAAATTGTTGACGATGTTCGTCAGGCCAATGGAATCGACATCGAATACGGCACTTGCGTCGGGGTATGTGCCCATGCGCGGCGGATCGCCCGTGATGCAGATCAGGTTGCGGACGCCCGTTGTGTGCGCGCCGAGGAGCTCTGATTGAATGCTGAGGATATTGCGGTCGCGGCAACAGAAGTGGAGAACAGCCTCGATACCGGCGTTCTGCTGGATCAGCTGGCAAGTAACCTGGGCGCTCAATCTCGCACTGGCGCGCGGGCCGTCCGGCACGTTGATACAGTCGATCCCGTTCTCGCGACAGAGACGTGCGCCGGCGACCTCCTTGCCGGCATCCACGCCACGCGGAGGCAAGATTTCGACGAAGGCAACGAATTTACCGGCCTCCAGCTTCGCGCCCAATTGTGATTTTTGGGCGATCGGAGCTTTCGGCAGACGCTTGACTTCCGGCTTTCCGGGTTCAGAAATGGTAACTGTCGCCGATTGCTGCCGCATGGGTTGAAGCGACCGGACCTCGCTGCAGATCTGCTTGATATGCTCCGGCGTTGTGCCGCAGCAGCCGCCGATGAGGCGCACGCCCGCTTGCAGGAAGCGGCGTGAGTACTGTGCCATGTATTCAGGTGAGCAGAGATAGATGTGCCGGCCCTCGACCATCGCCGGGAGTCCGGCGTTCGGCATGGCGCTGAGCGGTTTCGATGTCAGCGCCGCCATTTTCTCGATGGTTTCAAGCGCGACCTTGGGGCCGGCGGAACAGTTGACTCCGATGAGGTCAACCGGCAATCCGTCGAGCGTGCGCGTGAACGTTTCCGTGCTGGTTCCACCCCGCAGGCTGCCGTCGTCCTCAACAGTGACCTGCGCAACAATCACCATTTCCGGACCTGCGGCTTCACGCGCGGCGAGGATAGCTTCGCGCAGTTCGTTCAGTTCGTAAAAGGTTTCGAGGACGATCAGATCAATGCCTGCCGCGACCAGCGCCTCGGCCTGCTCGCGGAAAATTTCACGCACTTCAGCGAACGACAGCGGGCCAAGAGGTTCAATGGGCGCGCCCAAAGGACCGATTGCCCCTGCGACGAACGCATGATGCCCGGCTGCTTCGCGGGCCAGGCGAACGCCCGCCTCATTGATGGCGGCGAGCTTCTCGCCAAACCCAAAGGCGCTGAGTCGGACGCGATTGCTGCCGAACGTATTCGTTTCAAGCACTTCCGCGCCCGCCCGAACGTATTCCGAATGAATGTCCCGGACCAGTTGCGGCGCGGATAGGTTTAGCTCGTCAAAGCAGCGATTGATGAAGATGCCTTTGGAGTACAGCATCGTTCCCATTGCTCCGTCAGCCAGCACAATCTTCGATTGCAGGCGGTTGCGAAACTCAGCAGCGCGGCTCAGAGTTATGGGTTCGGCTACGGTCATCGGGAAGTCTTGTGGCAGGAATCACGGTCTCGGCGAACACGCCCAGACCCGCAGATATTTGGCTCGAATCTTCTGATTGTAACCCTCATAGGCGTAAAATAACCGGCTCGCCGGGGGCGATTCCGACCTTTTCGGCTGCGCTGGTTTGTTTTGCGCCGATTTCCAGATATCCGGAACTTCCCGGATAGATGAATAGTTCGTCGGTCTCCATCTCCCCAAAGGTGTTGCCGAACGTGGAAATTTCTCTGTTCGCGACCTTTAGCAAGAAAGTCGCGGTGACATGGGTTAAAAAGCGTTCGCTCCGAAAACCCGTAATCATGTTGCCGAAATGATCGACGTGTAAGACCTTGCCGCTCCACAAACCGGGCTTGTCTTCCCTTGGTTCGAGGTTTTGGAGCCGTATCGGATCGGTAATCAATGCGCCGACCGCTTCGACCGAGACCGAGCCGGCCGCCAGCGCGGCACCAGCGGGTGCGAAGATGTCGCGTCCGTGAAAGGTCTTGGATGGCGACGGTAGCATCAGATCTTTGTTGTCAATGCGATAGCACCGAGCGTTCGGATGTCCTTCAAGGATGAAGGAGAAGACGCCGTTGTCCGGGCCGACAAAATGCTGCCCGCCGGCTTCGACGACCATCGCGCGCCTCTCAGTTCCAACCCCAGGATCGATCACGACGACGTGGACGGTTCCGTTCGGGAAATAAGGGGCGCTCTGGTCGATGGTATACGCGCCCGACCATATCGAAAACGCTGGCAAATCGTGTGCGATATCGATGATTTGCGCGCCAGGGCAGCGACTCAAGATGACGCCTTTCATGGTGCCCACGTAGTGGTCTGAAAGGCCGAAATCAGTAGTCAAAGTAATCGTGGGGGGCGTGTGAGCGGGCGGCATCGGTTGCTAAAATTTTATTTAACCCCGCCTTTCCTACGACATTGCCGTACTTTGACCACAATGCGACCACGTTTCTAGCGCCCGAGGTTGCTGAAACGCTTTCCGTCACTCTCCACGAGTGTTACGGAAACGCGTCCAGTATTCATCGCGAAGGCCAGCGTGCGCGGCAAGAGTTGGAGGGGGCTCGTGCTTCCATAGCACGTTCGCTGGCGGCTTCTCCCGGGGAGATTGTCTTTACCAGCGGGGGAACGGAGTCGAATAATCTCGCGATACTCGGCCTAGTGCGTTCCGTGCCTGGTGAGCGGAAGCATGTAGTCACGACGGAGATTGAGCATCCCGCCGTGCTGGAACCTTGCAGGCAGCTGGAGCGCGAGGGAATGATGGTCGACTACGTGAGACCCGGCGTTGATGGCGTCGTGAATGCGGCCGAGATGGCAGGCCGTATCCGCCCGGAAACCGTACTTGTCTCGGTCATGCATTCCAATAACGAAACCGGCGCGATTCAGCCAGTTTCGGACATTGCAGCGGGTATTCGGGAACGCCGTTCGGCTGGCCAGCCGATCTACCTACATTGCGATGGGGTGCAGGCTTTCGGAAAAATTCCGTTCGCGATCACGGATCTGGGACCGGATTTATACTCCGTCAGCGCCCATAAGATCTTCGGGCCGAAGGGCGTGGGCGCTCTGTACGTGCGTAAGGGCGTGCCGCTGCGCGCGGTTCAGTTTGGAGGCAGGCATGAGCGCGAACGCCGTGCCGGAACGGAGAATGTGCCTGGCGCGGTCGCCTTCGCGCGCGCAGCCGAGCTTTGTCGCGAAGGCGATTGCATGCGGGTCGCAGAGTTGCGCGATTGGTTTGAACGTGAAATCGAGCGGCGTGTTGAAGACGTTGAGGTGAACGGCCGGGGAGCGCCGCGGCTTCCGAATACGAGCAACCTGGTGTTTCGCAACGTCAGCGGAGAAAACCTGGTGATTGCGCTCGACATCGCGGGCTTCGCGGTTTCAAGCGGCTCGGCCTGCAGCAGCGGCTCAGTGGAGCCGTCGCACGTTTTGCTTGCGATGGGACGGAGCCGAGAGGAAGCAGGTTCGAGTGTGCGATTTTCATTTGGCCGGTACAACACGCGCGAGGAAGCCGACGCGCTGATTCATGCGGTCGTGCGGTCAGTCGAACGATTACGGAAGGCTGCGCGAAGGGAAGTGAGCTTTGCGGTCTAACGGCGGTGCGCCGATCGCGGTCGCGATGTCGGGCGGAGTGGACAGTTCCGTCGTCGCAGGCCTTCTGCAACGCGAGGGATTTCCGGTCATCGGCCTAACCATGCAGCTGTGGAACCAGCGGCGTTTGCCGGACCTGATGCCGGAGGGCGGGACAGTGGGCCGGTGCTGCTCGCTCGATGACGTTTACGATGCGCGGGCTGTGGCCGGCGCTCTCGGGATTCCCTACTATGTTGTGAATTTTGAGGAGCGATTCGAGCAGCAGGTGGTGAAGCCGTTCGTCGATGATTATCTGGCCGGCCGAACACCGATACCCTGCACGCTCTGCAACAACTTCATCAAATTCGATCAGTTCCTAGAGATGGCTGACGGAGTCGGGGCGGAGAAAATCGCCACTGGTCATTATGCCCGCATCAGTTACAACCGCAAGTCGGACCGGTACGAGATGCGTATGGGAGCGGATGCAAGCAAAGATCAGACCTATTTCTTATTCGGACTCAAGCAGTCGCAGTTGGCGCGCACTATTTTCCCGTTGGGCGGCATGGTGAAAACACAGGTGCGCGAGATGGCGCGAGAACTCGGTCTGCCCGTCGCAGAGAAGAATGATTCTCAGGAAATCTGCTTCGTGCCGAATGGTGACTATGCGTCGTTTATCGACGCCTACTTTCGGGAGAAAGGTGTTGCGCCGGAGACAACGGAAGGCGAGATTGTGGACACCGATGGCCGTGTGCTCGGGCAGCATAGCGGAACGCATCACTTCACGGTGGGCCAGCGGCGGGGATTGCGCATCGCGCGCCCGGAGCCGCTGTACGTGATTGCGACTGAACCTGCGACTCAGCGCGTCGTTGTCGGCCGGAACGAAGATCTGCAGCGAGCGACGCTAACCGCCCGAGACGTGAACTGGTTGTCGATTGATGCGCCACGCGAACCGTTTAGAGCTCAGGTCAAGATTCGGAATAAACACGTTGCCGCCGAAGCAACGATTTTGCCGTCAACTCCGAACGGGACGGTAGAAGTGCAGTTTGACCAGCCACAACGCGCGATAACTCGCGGCCAGGCGGCAGTCTTTTATGACGGCGATCTTGTCCTCGGCGGCGGTTGGATCAACTAAACTCACGAATTGCCCCGGAACAAGAGCGGCGCCCTGATTCGGGCGGAATACCTGGCGGCGAGGATGCTGATTGGCTCGCTTCGCAGGCTTCCTTTACCTGCCACGAACGTGGTGGCACGCGGTGCAACGCACCTGCTGGATCTATTTGTTCCGAAGTTGCGACGAGTAGCCCGGAAGAATCTCTCCTTTGCGTTACCCGAACTGAATCCGTCAGAGCAGGATCGCGTGATCAGCGGCGTATTTCGCTCGATTGCGCGCATGCTCGTCGCGCTTGCCAGGTTTCCCTCCATCGACAGAGCAAATGTCTCGCAATGGCTGGCTTACGAGGGACTCGAAAACTACCTGGCCGCCAAGAAGCAAGGACGCGGCGTTCTGGTTGCAACAGCTCACCTCGGGAATTGGGAGCTGAGCGCTTTTGCCCATGCTCTCCTGACAGAGCCCATGAATGTGATGATACGGCCGTTGGACAATCCCTTCATTGACGAGCTGGTGGAAAGGCGCCGCGTGCTGTCAGGAAATAAGCTGATCGACAAGCGGGATGCCGCCAGATCCGTTCTCAAAGCACTTCGGAATAACGAAGCCGTGGGCATTTTGATCGACCAGAACACGAGTGAGAACGAAGGCGTATTCGTTCCGTTTTTCAACCGGCTTGCATCGGCCAGTTCCGGGTTTGTCAAACTGGCACATCATTCCGGCGCGGCCGTGATTCCAGGCTTCGCGTTGTGGGATGCAGGCCTCGGCCGATACACCTTGCGCTTCGATCCGGTTGTTGAAATGACCGGGGATGTGATGACAGATACCGCGCGCATTCACGCCATCTTCGAAGCGATCATCCGGCGTTACCCGGACCAATGGATGTGGATTCATCGGCGGTGGAAAACGCGCCCGCCTGGTGAGCCGCCTCTCTATTGAGCTGTGGCCCTCTTTAGCAGCATGATCTGGGCGGCGTGATACGCGCTGTGTTGAACAACTCCGTGAAGCAGGACGTAGAAAGTCTGGGGCTCGTCGGCCGGCGCCATTTGGTCCAGCCGATCATCCGGGAAGCTTCGGATCGCGTTTTCGAGCGCGCGCACTTCGGTTTCCAGCTCGATCAATGCCTCGCGCCAGGAATTACGAATGGCAGGCCAGTTCTCGTCGGGACTCGGATCACGATTCTCGGAAGCGGAAAGCCGCTCGCGAGCGATTTTGAGCCATGCGGAAATGTGCAGAGTCAGCTCCCATATGGTGTGGGTGCGGGCAATCGGTTGGGAACGCGCGAGGTCTTCCTCGATGTCCGCCAGGATCTCTGTCATGGATGGGCCGAGCCACGAAGGACCGGTGTACCATTGGCGCAATTGATCCGCTATGCGAGCCGCTTCTGAGCAGGTTTCATCAGATGCCATAAGCCTGGAGCTTCACGTTGCTTCGCGTAAATCGTGCGCGTAGTTACTTCCGGCAGGTATACCTGGTTCGAGGCTCACGCTCAGTTTCTCGCAGACGAACGAAGCACTAACGCCAAAGATGCCTTCGAGTTCGAGTTGATACCCTTCTGGAACCTGCGTAACGAATGCATTCATCAACACATTCTGGTGATTGAACCACTCGAGGCGGACGCGAGTAATCCCCTCGTGATCCAACGGAAACCCTTCTAACTCAAAGGTGAAGATGGCGTGCTTTCTGAGGATATAGTATCCACGCTCGTCTACCTCGTTCGTCCTCTCCCATGCATGCAACCGGACGCGGGATGGACCGGATCGATTGAGAGTGATGGACAAAACCTCAGCGTCATGGAAGCGCGGCCAGTAGCCGAACCAAGCGACGACACTGGCCGCGCCCGGAATTTCAGGAGGGTCAATCACTGGCAGGCTGAACTGTTCCGGTTCTGGGGCGGGCAATCGGGCGCTGATCGAGACCAAGCACAGCGATCACTTTGCCAGCCAGGTCTCTCGGAACGGAGATAGCCCCTTTGTGACTCAGATAGCGTGAACCGCTGGCGTCGGACGTCCAACCCATCTGCACTCCGAAGGCATCCTGCATCTGTTGTGCAGTCCCCCGCAATTTGAGAGTGCGGGCGCTCGGGTTGTCTTCCGTCACCGTGAGACCGTAACGCGCCGCGAATTTGCGAACCGCTTGCATGTCTTCAGGGTCCGCACCCACGAGAGCGGAGCCCTGCTCGCGCGTAAGTCGCGGGGCCTTTCCGGATAGTAACTCTTCACCCATGTCCGGACCCTTGCGCCGGAGTGTGACCGTTACCGTTACCGATGCCGTCTCGGCCCCGCTTAAATCCGACCAGTGATCAGAAGCGGAATATCTCGGTTCGTCGCCCGAAATCGGAGTGCGTTCCGTGTCCGAATCGCTGCCTTCATTTGCGCCCACTTGCTCAGCTCCCTTAAGATGTGAGCGCGTTCAGAAGAGCCGTTCCATTGGGAGATCCCAATCCTGTGCAGGGATCCCAGCCTTGTTTGGCGGAATAATACCCGAGCCCGCTGTCATCGTTGTTTCCGCTGGTGATGTCATGAAAAGCCGAATTGTTCAAACCGTAGAGTTTGGGGTTGAGGAAACCGACAGGCGTTCCGAGCTTCTCATTCATAAGGGCAACCAGCGCTGCCCAAAGCGGCGCGACTGCGCTTGTCCCGCCGATAACCTGATTTTGCCCGTCAATGCGAACCTGGTAACCCGTGGACGGATCGGCATCGCCCGAGATATCAGGGACACCCCGTCCGGCAAAGTTCGCTTGGGGCTGAGCGGGCACTCCCGCAGAGCTCTGATAACTCGGAATCGCGAATACCTTGCTCACGCCGCCCCCGGTGGCTCCTTCGTTGTTGGCGGTTTCGTTCCAGACCACCTCGGAAGAGATCTTTCCGTTCGAGCCGGCCAGTGTCGTGCCTCCGCAAGCAAGCGCATAAGGACTGGAGGCAGGGAAGTCAACATGGAGGTTGCCGTCGGTCACGCCGTCACTCGATCCGTTATCGCCTGCCGCGACCGTTACCGTTACTCCTACGGTCGCGGCATCTTGCAAAGCCGCATTCATCGCGTTCTGGGACTGTTGCGTCCAGGAATCCTCGGGGCCGCCCCAACTGATGGAGACTATCGAAGGCTTGCGTGTCGTGTCGTGCACGGCATCCGTGATTGCGTCTATGAATCCCTGATCGGTGTTCGGCGCGAAGTAAACCGCGATGCTTGCGTCGGGGGCGATTGCGCCGACAACCTCGATATCGAGAAGCACTTCGCCATCGGCCTGTCCGCCCGGTTTGTTTGCGCCGCCATCCACACTGACCGCGGTTACCTTCGGGGCCGGTATTCCGAGGGACTTGAAGTAAGCGGTCAAATCTGCTGTTTTGTAACCTCCGCCGAGCTCAATAATCGCGACCGTCTGGCCCTTGCCCGTCAGTCCCGAAGGGAAGTTGTACAGCTGAGCGACCTGCGGAGGCGTGAAGCTGTTTGGTGCAGCCTGACGCGGGCGGAAGTGTGGTTTTGCAACCGGGCGGTTATCAAGCCCGAGGACCGCGGTTACAACGCCGGCGAGTTCAGCAGGTACACTGATAGTCCCGGTACGCCCGCGAAATTGGTGGCTGGTGCCTGGCAGCGTGTAGCATTCGAGTTTGGTTCCGAACGCGTTCATCATTGCCTCCGCGGTTCCGTGGAGAATGACGCGGCGCTTGGCCAGGCTTGCGCTGACGACGGTGAGTCCATACTCATGCGCGAATTGCTCGACTAACTCGATGTCGGCGGCATGAGCGCCGTGCTTTTCCCCCAGCTCCTGACGTGAGATGTGCGCTTTCGCCGCCGCCGCTGGCGCAGTTGACGGTTCAGCCTTGCGTCTGAGATACACGGTGACCTGGACGGTTTCATCGGCCGCTACCGCACCGGCGGCAACTGCGCCCGGGGGTAATCGTTTTGCGCTAGCCTTCAGTTCGGTTCGATTGTGAAATGCCATATCTTGACCTCGCGAGAACCTAGTGTAAACCCTTTTCGACCTTGCAGGACACCGCTGTTCGCCTGCCTTACAATGAGGGCCAGCACATGCAGACCTCAGCATCTCTGCAGATCAGGCAATTGGCGAAGCTCGAAGAATTTTCGGAAGCCGTCCGACTGCAAAAAGAAATCTGGGGCTTTCAAGACATCGATCTGCTGCCACTACGGTTATTCGTGGTGGCAAGCAAGATCGGAGGTCAGGCGCTGGGCGCATTCGACGGGTCGAAGATGGTCGCTTTCTGCCTTTGCATTCCTGGCTTGAAACCGGGCGGAAGATCTTATCTGCACAGCCACATGATGGGGGTTCTGCCGGAATACCGGAATGGCGGATTGGGGAGGCGTTTGAAGTGGAGACAGCGTGAACATGCGTTGGCCGCGGGCGTTGATTTGATCGAGTGGACCTTTGATCCGCTGGAGACAAAAAACGCTTTCTTCAATATTGAGCGTTTGGGCGTCATCGTGCGCCGGTACGTTCACAATCAATACGGGCGTACGTCGAGTCACTTGCACGGCGGGCTGCCGACAGATCGTTTGATTGCGGAATGGTGGCTGAACTCGGATCGGGTTTTAGCCCGTAGCGCGGGGGCATCGCCCATATCCGGCGACTGGCAAGCGCGTATCTCAGTCCAGCTAAACGTTCAAGAACTGCGGCACCGCGACCGCCAAGCAGCAATGGCACTGCAGGCTTCTATTGCCGCGCAGTTCGAGCAATGTTTTTCGGCGGGCCTGGCCGTTACGGGATTTGAAAACACAAGCGACGCGGGAGTTTACCTCCTTGGTGAATGGAAATGAAGATCGACAGA
>JAFAUR010000828.1 GCA_019243205.1 Acidobacteriaceae bacterium
CGGAGGCGGAAGACGTACAGCGGTTTGGCGACCGGCTGGATGTGATGGCGCCCCGTCCCGATCAGGCAGAGGTCGAATTGCGCCAACGCGCGGAAGCGAATGGTCTGCGGGTGACCGAGATCCGTCGCTCACAGCCCACGCTTGAAAGCGCCTTTGTTGGTCAGTTGCGGAAAATGCGCGGTGCCCAAGCGACGCCTCATTTCCCCCATCCTTCTCCCGCCAGAATCGACGAGACGTGGTGATCGGCGCCAAAGACCTAAATAAGCGATTCGGATCATTCCAGGCGGTGAAGAACTTCCAGCTCGAAATCCGAAACGGCAATATCCACGGATTGCTGGGAGCAAACGGCGCCGGCAAAACCACCTCAATCAAGATCATCTGCGGTTTGATCGAGCCGACTTCCGGCACGGTCACTCTGTTGGGGAAGTCGAAGGGACTCCGGTCGGCCGAGGTGCGCTCCAGGATCGGGTACATGTCACAGAAGTTTGCTCTCTATGACGATCTGACCATCGGTGAGAACCTCGACTTCTACGCCCGCCTTTATGGCGTCGATGAGAGCGTACGCGCAGAGCGCAAGCAGTGGGTGCTCGAAGCCGCGGAACTGAAAGGCGAAGAAGGAATGCTTACCAAGTCTCTTCCGGGCGGCTGGAAGCAACGTGTTGCCTTTGGCGCGGCGACAATGCACGAACCGGAAGCGATTTTTCTTGATGAGCCCACGTCCGGCGTCGACCCGCTAGCTCGGCGTGCCATGTTGCGAATGATCAACGAATTCGCGGACCGAGGAGCAGGAGTTTGCGTTGTAACTCATTATCTGGAGGAAGCCGAGCAGTGCAACAGGCTCGGTTTCATGGTCGCTGGCGAAATCATCGCCCATGGTTCACCCAGCGAAGTGAAAGCGGCCATGAAAGGCACGCTCTTCGAGATCGAAACGGATCAACCGAACCGTGCGCTGGCCACGCTCAAGAAGAAATTCGGCGCATCCCGTGTATCGCTGTTTGGCGACAGACTGCACCTGGTATCCGAGAACGACGCGCAGGAAAAGGACGCAGCCGTGGAACTCCAGACCGCTGGCGTGAAAGTGCTCGCATGGAAGCAAGCCGAATTCTCTCTTGAGGACGTCTTCCTTTCGCTCATCGAATCACGAAGGTCGGCGATCCCGCTATGAAAAGATTCTGGCCCAGGCAAAAAAAGAATGGCGGCTGTTCCGTCGCGACCGGTTGCTCATCATGCTGGCCGTGGTGATGCCGGTCGTATTGCAATTGTTAGCCGGTGGCACTCAGTCTTTGCGATTACGCAATGTGCCGCTTCTCGTTTACGACTACGACAATACCTTACTGAGTCGAACTTACCTCGAAACGTATGGCGCGGCTCTCACGTTCCGACTTAAGCCGCATGAACTGGGCGAATCACCTGAGCGGGCGCTCGCCAGCGCGCGAGGGCGCGCGGCCCTCATCATCCCCCAGAACTTTGAACGGGATGCGCGGCGCGGCGCTGGACCGGTTGTCCAGTTGATGATTGACGCAACAGACTCGAACTCGGCCACCGCGCTCGGCAACATGGCCGCAGCTCTTAACAACAGCTTCATCCAGAAGAATGGCCTGGGTGAACGCCCGCACCAAACGGTCAGGTTTCAGCAGCGGTTATGGTACAACCCGGGCCTCTCCAGTCGTGTCTATTTCGGTACGGGCGGCCTGGGCATGATTCTAATCATCTTCCCAGCTTTGCTCGGGGCGCTCGCAACCGCCAAAGAGTATGAGATGGGAACTATCATCCAGGCATATGCCTCGAGTCTTTCGGCAGCGCAGTGGGTTGCTGGTAAGGCCCTGCTCTATGTCCTGATCGGACTCGTGGAGTTCTTCATCTGCTTCGGGGTGGGAACGATGTTTTTCAGTTATCACATTCCCACCGACCCTACTGTACTGCTCGTTGCCACTCTCCTCTACCTAATGGCCGGAGTGTTCTTCGGGATGATGCTGGGCATCGGCACAGGAACACAAAGCGCTGCGATACAGGGCGTGCAGATGGGTTCCTTTCTGCTCTCGTTGCTGCTTTCTGGGTACCTTTTCGCGATATCGAATATACCGGTCCAGATTCGGTGGTTCTCCTATCTCCTCCCCGCAACCTTTTACGTGCAGATTGTTCGGAACTCGATCTTGCGAAACGTCGGATGGGGAACGTCGCTCGGGCCAGTGCTCGCGTTAGTGGCACTAGCTTTTTTCTTTTTCGCAATAAACGTCCTTCAGATGCGCAAGATGCAGTTCAAGGGATAGGAGTTCAACGTGAGTGCATTCATCAGGCGCTACCTGGCGTTAACGATGAAGGAAGTCCAGCAACTGAGGCGGAATCGCGGTCTGCTGGTCCAATTGATGATCCCTCCAACCATCGTGCTGGTCATTTTCGGATACGCTCTCAACCCGAAGGTTCGGGGGTTACGCCTGGGAGTTGTAGACGAAAGTCAGACATACGAGAGCCGCGACTTTATCGATTCCTTAACCGAGAACGTAAATTTCACGATCGCAAATCTTTACACGAGCCCGGAAGATGCCCTCAAAAACTTGGACCTGGACTTGTTTCTTGTAATTCCAACGGATTTTGCACGGAGCCTGAACCGAGGGGAGACGGCAGATGTACAAGTGGTGATCGACGCGGTGGACGCCAATACCGCACAGATTGCACAGGGTTACTTGGGAAAGGTTCTAGGAGACTATAACAGTTCGGCCGACTTTGTACCGGCTGCTTATTATTCACCGAGGCGAACCTTGAACCGGGCTGCGCATCCAGCCCCGCCTCCAGGAGCCGTTGAAGTGCGGTCCGCTTACATCTACAACCCGGGCCTTATAACAACTTGGTATTACGTAACAGGCATCATGAGCATCATTATGTTCATCAACGCTTCGCTCGTGGCCTCGGCTCTTGCGGTGAAAGAAAAGGAGACCGGCACCATTGAACAGTTGATGATGACGCCGGCCCAGACTGTCGAGATGCTGCTTGCCAAGACCTCACCGGTCTTCGTGGTCATGATGGCGGTCATTTTCCTCGCGCTCATCACCGGCGTCGTGGTGTTTGGCCTTCCTGTGCGTGGGGCTCTATGGATGTTTACGCTCGCCGCGGCCTTTTCGGCGCTGGCGGGCATCGGTATCGGAGTGCTGGTGGCAACGGTTTCGAAATCGCAGCAGCAGGCGCAGTTACTCACGTTTTTTGTCAATCCGCCGATTACGCTGCTCTCCGGCGCAACTTCACCGATCGACAACATGCCGGATTTCTTTCAGAAGCTCTCTTATCTTGATCCGTTGCGATATCTGGTCACGATTGTCCGCGGCGTGACGCTGAAAGACGCGCCCTGGAGCGCACTTTGGCCAAACCTCGTTACCCTCGCCGGGGTCGCCATCCTTTTGTTCTCAATCAGCGCCTGGCGGTTCCGGAAACAGTAGCTCATTCTTTGGCTCTCATGGAAAGTCAGAAAACCTCCAGCGGTAACGCCAAGCCCAAGATCGGTAAAAAGGAGTACCTGAAGGAGTTGCGCGGGCTTCAAGTCGAGCTCTGCAAGCTGCAGGATTGGGTCGAGCACAAAGGCCTGCGCATAGTCCTTCTGTCTGAAGGGCGCGACGGTGCGGGAAAGGGCCGGACGATCAAGGCCATTACTGAGCGCGTCAGTCCACGTCTGTTTCGCGTGGTAGCACTCCCGGCCCCGTCCGACCGCGAGAAGACTCAGATGTACATGGAGCGTTACGTACCGCATCTGCCTGCGGCCGGCGAGATTGTGATCTTCGATCGCAGTTGGTACAACCGTGCCGGCGTGGAGTATGTCATGGGTTTTTGCACCAAAGACCGGCACCTTCGTTTCCTGGAGCTCTGCCCTATTTTTGAAAATGTTGTTGCGGAAAGCGGAGTCGCGCTTTTGAAGTTCTGGCTGGAAGTGAGTAATGAGGAGCAGGAACGGCGGTTCCAGGCACGTATTGACGACCCGCTTCGGCAGTGGAAGCTAAGTCCGATGGACTTGCCGTCGCGGAGCCGGTGGTACGAGTACTCCAGAGCGCGTGACATGATGCTCGCGGCGACAGACACCGAGACTGCGCCGTGGTACATCGTGCGCTCCGATGACAAAAAACGAGCGCGTCTGAATTGCATCTCTCAGCTGTTGAGCCTAATTGATTACAAGAACGCCCCGAGAGAAAAGATAAGAATGCCAAGGCGCTCCACGAAAGGGGCTTAGGATGACCAGGCCACGCTGAAGAGCAGAAGGTTTGTTCAGGAGAAGTATTGAGTTCGGACGCAGGCCGCAGCCGAAGAGAGTGATGAACGTCAGCGGACAGTATGAGCACGAAATTTCCAATTATTCATCTGGCCAGGCACGGCGAAACGGCCTGGAGTCTCTCGGGTCAACATACCGGCCTCACCGACCTGCCGCTTACCGAAGCAGGTGAGGAAACGGCGCGGCGCTTGGGAGGACGTTTCGCAGGACTGACCTTGCCAAGGTATTTACAAGTCCCCTCCAGCGCGCGAAGCGGACTTGTGAACTCGCCGGGTTGGGTTCTGTAGCCGAAATCGATCCGGATCTTGTGGAGTGGAACTACGGCGAGTATGAGGGCCGCACCGGGGCCGAGATCCGCGCCGGCCGTCCGGGTTGGCAGCTGTTCAGAGACGGCTGTCCGGGAGGGGAGTCGCCCCCAGCAAGTGGCAGCCCGGGCTGACCGTGTTGTCAAACTGCAAGCTGTAAACGGAGATGTGCTGCTGTTTTCGAGCGGGCATTTCATTCGGGTATTGGCAGGGTGCTGGATTGGCGTTGAGCCAACTATTACAGCCCGGTCCTTCATGTTGAGTACCGCAAGTTTGAGCGCACTGGGCTATGAAGACGATCTCTCCCGACCGGTGATACGGCTTTGGAACGATACGCAGCATGTAACCACAAAAGATGCAGATGAGGAAGAGGCTGCAGAGTCACCGGCAACTTTCAACCTGGGCCTGGCCAAACCGCAAGCGGCAACAGAGGCTTCCAGATCTCGAAATTAGAAAAGAGGACAAATGGGCACGGGAACAGGTGTAGTCCCACCGAGGGCAATCGAAACTCCCGAATTTTCGAAGTTACTTGAACAGTACGGCTGCGGTCCCATTCGGTTCACCGGCACCGACACTGCGCTCTATGAACGCCATCTCCTGTTTGACAATGTCGTTGACCTCGCTGCGGCAACGCGACATCACAAATTTGAGGCACTTGCCCGATCTGTGCGGGACGTCCTTTCCCAGCGATGGCTTCTTACCGAGAGCACGTACGACCGTCGAAAGGCAAAGCGATTGTATTACCTCTCGATGGAATTTCTAATCGGTCGATCGCTCGCGAACAATGTGACGAATCTTTTGCTCGATCCGGTGATAAAGGACGGGATCCGGCAAAAGAAAATCGATTGGCTGGAACTGTTGGAGGAGGAACCGGACGCGGGACTGGGGAACGGATGCTTGGGCCGCCTCGCAGCGTGTTTCATGGAATTGACCGCCACGCTGCAACTTCCCGCGATGGGTTACGGCCTGCGATATGAGTACGGCATCTCCAAGCAAAGCATTCGCGATGGGTGGCAGGAGGAAACACCAGACAACTGGCTGAGGCGGCCGGACCCGTGGGAAGTGGCACGTCCTGACGAGAAAGTAGACATCGGCTTGAATTGCTCGTTCGAGGTTCACGCCGGAACCTTGCGCCCTATCCCGGGACGGCCATCGCGTCTCTTCGGTATCCCATTTGACCGCCCAATCGTAGGCTTCGGCGGCAAGAACATCAATACACTGCGGCTCTGGGCGGCGGCAGCGCCTGACTATTTTGATTTTCGACAATTTAGTGGCGGCGATTTTGTAGGCGCCTTGGCCGAGACACTCTCCGCCGAATCCCTTACTCGTGTGCTTTATCCGGACGATTCCACGAGCATGGGGCAGGGATTGCGCTTTGTCCAAGAGTATTTTCTCGTTGCCTGCTCGTTAGCTGACATGGTCCGCCGATTCCGTCGCAGCGACAGCGATTGGACGACGTTTGCCGATAGAGCGGCCATTCAGCTTAACGATACTCATCCCGCGATGGCCGTTGCCGAGCTCATGCGCATCCTGCTGGATGAAGCGAGTCTCGGGTGGGAGGATTCCTGGGAGATCACCAGGAAATCGCTGGCATACACAAACCACACGCTGCTGCCGGAGGCATTAGAGAAATGGCCCATCGCGTGGTTTGAAGTCCTCTTGCCGCGACAGCTTGAGATCATTTACGAGATCAACAGGCGCTTCCTTGATCAGGTGCGGAGTCGTTTCCCAGGAAATGACCAAATGGTGAAGTCCGTAACCCTTGTTGAGGATGGCGATGCGCGTAAAATCCGCATGGCTAATCTCGCAATCGTCGGTTCGCATAGCACAAACGGCGTTGCAGCGATTCACTCCGAGTTGCTCCGCAAGACTACCGTCAAAGAACTGGCCGCGATCTTTCCGGAGCGCTTCAATAACAAAACCAACGGCGTGACACCCAGGCGTTGGCTGCTGCTGTCGAATCCGGCGCTGGCGCAGACCATTACCGAAGCTATAGGCGATGGTTGGATCACAGACCTCGGTCAACTTCGCAGGCTCATACCCCTATCTGGCGACAGCCATTTGCAGAGCGCATTCCGTGAAG
Source organism: Acidobacteriaceae bacterium (assembly GCA_019243205.1). Taxonomy (GTDB): domain Bacteria; phylum Acidobacteriota; class Terriglobia; order Bryobacterales; family Bryobacteraceae; genus Bog-105. The sequence continues at coordinate 6,641 of JAFAUR010000828.1, forward strand.
CAAAGCGCCAGGGGAAATATCGATTTGCGGAGTGGCTCAAATCGAATTGTGGGCAGGAAGTAGATCCCGACACCATCTTCGATTGTCAGATCAAGCGTATCCACGAATACAAACAGCAACTGCTAAATGCGCTCCGCATCGTCGTGTTCTATAACAGGCTGCGGGAAAATTCTGAAATCCAAATGCAGCCGCGGACATTCTTTTTTTCCGGGAAGGCTGCACCGGCTTATCACTTGGCCAAGCTCATCATCAAGTTCATTAACAACGTTGCCGGTACCATAGGCGGCGACCCGGTCGTGCGGCGCCGCCTGAAAATAGTGTTCTTGCCCGACTACTGTGTGTCCGTGGCAGAGCGCCTCATTCCGGCCAGCGATGTTTCCAACCAGATTTCGACGGCAGGCTATGAGGCCAGCGGCACCAGCAACATGAAGTTCATGATGAACGGAGCGCTGACGATCGGCACGCGAGACGGAGCGACTATCGAGATGGCCGAGGAAGCCGGGGAGGAAAACTTTTTCCTGTTCGGCCTGACGGCGAAACAAGTCGCAAACACCCGAGGCTGGTACAACCCTCATTGGCACTACGAAAATGAGGCCGAGACACGAGCGGCCTTGGATCTGATCTTCTCCGGGCACTTCAACCGGAACGAGCCAGGCGCGTTCGATCCTATCCGCGAAACGCTGCTGACGCGCGGTGACTTCTATATGCACCTCGCAGACTTGCGTTCTTATCTCGAAGCGGATCGCCAACTCACCGATCTGTATGCCCGACCGAACGAATGGGCGCATAGAGCGATTTTGAACGTGGCAAGTTCGGGAAAGTTTTCGAGTGATCGCACAATTTCGGAATACGCAGCTGACATCTGGAAATTAGAACCATGCCCGATACCTTAGAGACGGCCAGCGATGCAAGTCCCGGAATAGCAGTCCCGCGGGCGGGGGAAACAAGTGTCGCTGACAGCATTGACATGGGCCAAAGTTATCCCCTTGGCGCCACTGTGGTTCCGGGAGGTGTCAACTTTAGCATCTATTCTCGTGGAGCTTCAACCATAGAGTTGCTGCTCTTTGATCGAGACAATGACGCCCGCGCGACCCGCGTCATTCGGATGGATCCCGTTTGTAGTCGCACTTATCATTACTGGCACCTGTTCGTACCTGGTATCGAGCCAGGGCAGATCTATGGATTTCGGGTTCACGGACCCTTTAATCCCTCAACCGGTTTCCGTTTTGACGCCTCGAAGCTGCTTCTTGACCCTTACGGGCGGGCCGTAGTGGTTCCGAAAAACTACAGTCGCGATGCGGCGGCAATGAAGGGCGAGAACACTGAAACCGCCATGAAGAGCGTGGTGGTCGATGCAACCGCATATGATTGGAAGCGCGACAAGCGACTATGGCGGCCATCCTCGCGAACGATCATCTACGAGATGCACGTCCGCGGCTTCAAGGCCCACCCTAACTCCGGTCTTTCTGCGAACAAGCGCGGCACGTACATCGGACTGATCGAGAAGATTCCGTACTTGCAGGATCTCGGCATTACGGCGGTCGAACTCCTGCCTGTGTTCCAGTTCGATGCTCAGGATTGCCCTCCAGGCAGGGTTAATTACTGGGGCTATGCTCCCGTCGGCTTCTTTGCACCGCACCAGGCTTATAGCTCGCGTCAGGATCCCTTGGGCGCTGTGAACGAATTCCGCGACATGGTGAAAGCGCTGCATCGCGCGGGGATCGAGGTCATTCTTGATGTGGTCTTCAATCATACTGCCGAGGGTGACCACGGCGGTCCGACGCTTTGTCATCGAGGAATCGATAACAGCACCTACTACATCCTTGAGCAAGATCGATCCCGCTACGCCAATTTCAGTGGCACCGGTAATACACTGAACGCCAATCATCCGGTAGTCCGCCGCATGATTGTGGACAGCCTTCGGTATTGGGTTCAGGAAATGCACGTTGATGGGTTCCGGTTCGACCTTGCCTCCATCCTGGCACGTGATTCATCGGGTCACGTAATGTCGAACCCAACGGTGCTGTGGGACATAGAGTCAGACCCTGCGCTGGCAGGAACAAAACTGATCGCCGAGGCGTGGGATGCAGCCGGACTCTACCAAGTAGGAAGCTTCATTGGAGACAGTTGGAAAGAGTGGAACGGGCGGTTCCGGGACGATGTGCGCGATTTCCTCCGGTGTGCAGATCATTCGGTGACGCGTATTGCCGACAGGCTCCTAGGTAGTCCCGCGATCTATGGCCATAAAGAACGGGAGGCGGAACAGAGCGTCAATTTCGTCACATGCCACGACGGGTTCACGCTGAACGATCTCGTGTCACACAACCAAAAACACAACGAGGAAAATGGCGAGGGAAATCGCGACGGAGCCGACGACAATCGTAGCTGGAACTGCGGAGTAGAGGGTCCATCAAACGATCCGGCTGTGGATAAGCTTCGTAATCGCCAGGTGAAGAATTACTTGACCATAACGCTGCTTTCTTTGGGTGTGCCGATAATTCTGATGGGCGACGAGGTCCGCCAGATCCAGAACGGCAACAACAATGCCTATTGCCAAGACAATGAGATCAGTTGGCTCGATTGGAGCCTGCTATCGCGTCATGCGGACGTACACCGCTTTCTGAAACTGCTAATTGAACGCCGGCTGATGCGCGACGTAAGACATGAGCGTCGCCGCGCGACTCTGAATCAGCTGTTACGTGAGTCGACGATTGCGTGGCACGGTGTAAAACTCGGCCGGCCCGACTGGAGTTCTTACTCGCACGCCTTGGCTTTCGGTGCCGCCCTGCCGAACGATGAACTGATCTTCCATGTGATTTTGAATGCGTTTTGGGAGCCGCTGGATTTCGAATTGCCGAAAGTCGCGAACGGCGGAATATGGCGCCGTTGGATCGACACCACGCTGGACTCCCCACAAGACATCGTGGAGTGGCAAAGCGCACACCCTGTTAGTAGCGATGTTTACCGGGCGGGGCCACGCTCCGTAGTGATGCTTGCCTCTGGCACGGCATTCGATAAACCGCGACTTTCCCAAAACCGCAAAGACCAATTTTGTTAGAGAGTGCATAGGAGAAATACAATGGCAATCAAAACAGTTCCAGTAGAGACAACCCGCTCGCAGTCAGTTGAAGAAGCGGTGGATAAATCTTGAATCAGCGCCTATGGTGTCGCCAGGTCCACCGTTCAAGGTACGCCCCTGAGTGCGGAAGAGTTACGGAAAACCCATGCCTATTGGCGCGCTTGCAATTACCTGAGTCTCGGAATGATTTATCTCCAGGACAATCCTCTGCTTCGAGAACCTCTGAAGCCAGAGCACATCAAGAACCGGCTCCTGGGCCACTGGGGAGCAGCTCCCGGCCTTTCGTTCGCCTACATTCACCTGAACCGGTTGATCAAGAAGTACGACCTGGATATGATTTTCCTGGCTGGACCGGGCCATGGAGCACCTGGCGTTCTGGGGCCTTGCTATCTGGAGGGCACTTATGCCGAAATCTACACGGACAAGAGCGAAGACGAAGACGGATTGCGCAAATTCTTCAAAGAATTTTCATTTCCGGGCGGTATCGGCAGCCACTGTACTCCTGAAACGCCGGGTTCGATTCATGAAGGCGGCGAACTCGGCTACGTGCTGTCGCACGCTTGCGGCGCTGCGTTCGATAACCCAGACCTAATTGTTGCGGCGGTC
>JAFAUR010000498.1 GCA_019243205.1 Acidobacteriaceae bacterium
GCGCCTGACGCTCAGAAATATCACGGTCCGCGGCAAGCGCGAGACCCTCACAGTCCCGCCCTCGCGCTAGAAGCAGACGGCTCGGATACAACGGGAATTACCGCAGTACGAGGGATGACCGAGCCCATCAAGCTCGCGGCAGTCGTGACAGCAGCCGGAAAGCCCACAGCGATAGAGCTCCGCAGATCACCGTGATCAGAACGAACCATGGCTCCATGCCCAAGGCCCGATTCTCCTCGACGATGCGCCACACATGCAGCAGTGCCAATATCCCGAAAAGCGCGCCCGTCGTGATCAGGTAAGCCCTCATGAGGGTTTCACACTATCAGGTTTCTGAGGCGTTCGCAGCCGTGCTCTACTTTCGCTGATCTGCAACAAACTGTTCCAACTCGCTGCTGTTCAGATCCGAAACCGCCCAGTAGTTCATGTCAGCCTGAACCCAGGCAATCACGTTAAAGCCCTTTATGACGAATTTCCTGGGAGCAGCGTTGGCTGTGTTCGATGGCCAGATGAACAGATTGATTACATGCTGGCGTCGGTTGTAAAGCAGCGCAGCCACCGATCTGCCATCTAAGTAATCCAACCGCCCGCCCACCAGCGGAAATCCGTCCCTTGCGAAATCCTTGACTACAGGCGCGAAGTCAAGCTTTCCCGTGAACCATGGCTTCACAGTGTGTTGATCGGTCGAGGTCACATCGGTCAAATGATCCAGCATGAGCGAGCGAATATGGCTGTCTACCACCTCTTGCGCCAGCAGTTCCGTTCTCGATGGGCGTCTCGCCAGCTGGACCAAAAGGGCGGCTAATACAATCAGGGCGATCGTTGCGGCTGCCGCCATGAGTCTCCAACTCGAGTACCTCTTTTTGACGCCGCTGTCCGAAACTCGAACTTCTTGCGTTCCTGTGCGCTGTCGAATTAAGCTCTCGAGACGCTCCGGAGCTTCGAAATAAGAATTGCTTGCCCGCAATGAGCTGCGGATCCCTCGATAGGACTCCAGCCGCCGCTCGCAAATCGGACAGCCCTTCAGGTGCTGCTCGAACTCGAGCGCACGAATTGCATCCAACTCACCGTCGATATAGCTGCTAACCGTAAGCTCTTCTTGGCAGTTCATGCTTATTTCCGTTCGCTCAGCAACCGCCAGAGTTCTTTCCGTCCCCTGGCCAACCGGGACATTACCGTTCCCAAAGGAACATCCAGCAGTTCCGCGATCTCCTTATAGGGGAGGCCCTCCAACTCGCGCAGGACAAGAGTTTCACGATATTCCAACGGTAAGCCCGCAAGCGCCTGCCGCACCATTTTTGCATCCGCTTCCCGCAGCAGAGCAATCTCGGGATCGGGATCCGATGACGAAATGTCCTGAGGATTCGACTCAAGTGCCGTCAAGCCAGGACGGCGATTTTCCCGCAACCAGGTGTAACAAGTGTTTCTGACAATCTTCAGTAGCCACGGACGTCCCTCACGTCCGTGCTGAAACGTATGGAACGCGTTGAGCGCCCGCAAGTACGTCTCCTGGACCACATCCTGAGCGTCCTGGTCGTTGCCGGTCAACCACCGGGCCAGGTTGTACGCTGCGTCGAGATGAGGCAGAAGAGTTTCCTGGAACAGAGCCGCCCTCTTCTCATCTACTCGCGATGCTGCCGACTTATTCCAGAATCCTTTATTCATCGCCACACACGAAGTGAACTGCCGACTTACTCGATTATCAACACGTCGCGACAGGTCTGCGCATACTGGTAGGACAACCATGGACAGCATGAGGCAGGGTAGTCGCGGTGACCTGGTCATACTTGGACTTTTCCTCGCTCTAGGTCTGATCGTTGGAGGTTGGTTGTTGGGCGCACAGATCAAGGCAACACGGCTTGCTGATCGCTATGTCGCGGTCAAAGGTCTCGTGGAGCGCACCGTCAAATCGGATCTTGCTATCTGGCCGCTGAATTACAAAGAAGCAGGTGACGACCTCACGGCGTTATATGCAAAGACTGAAGCCGATAAGCAAACTCTGTTACAGTTCCTTGCTCAGCAGGGCATTCAGCCGTCCGAAATCGAGCTGGGTATCACGCGCGTAGTCGACACGCAGGCTAACGAATTCGGGGGCCCGAACCGGCCACCCCACCGCTATATCGTGGAACAGGAGATCACTGTCCGCACCTCACGAGTGGACCAGGTCTTTGCCGCTGCACAGAAAACCATGCAGCTGTTGCAAAAGGGAATCGTCTTGAGTACGAATCCCGGCGCCGGCGTGAGTTACAAGTTCACCCGCTTGAACTCCATAAAACCCGACATGATCACCGAAGCCACTCGCAACGCGCGTGCCGCCGCCGCTCGCTTCGCTGCTGATTCAGGTAGTAAAGTCGGGGCCATCCGACAGGCAAACCAGGGCGTCTTTTCGATCCTGCCAGCTGATCAGGCCGGTGGAGGGAACGATTACGCGGGCGGCGGACCCGGAGGTGAGAGCAGCATAAAGAAAACCGTTCGCGTTGTTACCTCAGTTGACTACTACCTCGAAAAGTAAGCGCTTAAAACCGCGACAGCCAACTTACTCAAAGGGTGCATCATCGTCGCCCGTATCCGCGGCCAGATTCTCGAACTTCGTATACCGGTTCAAATATGCCAACTTCATGCGCCCGGTCGGACCATTACGCTGCTTCGCAAGAATCAATTCCGCCAATCCCTTCAAGCT
>JAFAUR010000055.1 GCA_019243205.1 Acidobacteriaceae bacterium
CATACCGGGCCGCGCGGAACTGCTGCAAGTCGATCTGTCGATCTTCGGGATGGATTGAATGACATGCGCCCACATCGTGGATGTGGCATTGAAGAAAGTGCCCGGAGTGGACACGGTGGACGTGAGCTTAAACAAAGGCCTCGCCACGGTGAAGCTGAAGCCGGGCAATACCGTGTCTGTCCCGCAGTTCTGGGAACTGCTGCACCAGAAAGGGTACATGCCTAAAAGAACGGGGGTTTCTGTGCGCGGAGAACTGGCGGCCGGGCCGGGGCGGCTGCAACTCAAAGTTTCGGGCACGAAAGATGTGCTGAACCTGGCTCCGGATCCGAAGAATGCAGCCGCGTATAACGACGCCGCGAAAAAGGCCGGGCAATCTGTCGTGGTGCAGGGCGCCATGATGCCGGGAAAGGATCTCAAGGCACTGGTGCCGCTTCAAGTCATTCAGGTGAAGTAGGAAGAATGCAATCAACAACAATCGCGGACCCGCCGCTGCGTTCTCGCTCTGGCGCACTGAGCTATCTGTCTCTTTTTACGTCATTGGGAACGCTGCTGTGCTGCGCGCTTCCCTCGCTGCTGGTGCTCTTTGGATTGGGGGCAACGGTTGCATCCGTGCTATCGGAAGCCCCTTGGCTGGTCACTATGTCGCATCACAAAAATTGGGTGTTCCTCGTGGCCGGTGTTCTGATTTTTGCCAACTTTGTTTATGTGTACGCCATCGCGCCGAGGCTTCAGGCGCGAAGCGGCGCTTGTGACCCGCAGGACGCGAGCGCGTGCTACACGGCCAGCCGTTTCAGTCGTATCGTGCTTTGGACTTCGGCGGTTTTATATCTGGTCGGCTGTTTCACGGCGTATTTACTCGGACCGATTTTGATGCACTTCGATTGAGAGCAAGTCCAGCAAAAAGGACGCTCTAAAACACAGTGAGGCAGGGGCGTGCTTCCATAGTTCTGTAGATGTAGAATTATGGAGAAATGCACACGAAGCCAACTGAAGAGGAAATTACCCGCTTTGCCGATATGTTTTCCGCGATGGGAACCGGCCCGCGCTTGCGCATAATGCGCGTGCTGCTCTCGGCTCATCCTGACGGCATGATCGTTGGCGACATTGGGGCCGAGTTGGGCATCCCTGCCTCAACGCTGTCCCACCATCTAGAAAAGCTGAAAAACGAGGAATTGGTCAAGGTGCGCCGGGAAGGGACGTATCTGTGGTACTCCGCGAACACCGAAGTCCTGCAGGAGCTTTTAGGCTTTCTGTACGCGGAGTGCTGCACCCGAAATAAGGCGATCGAACCACACGCGATTGTGCGCCTGTGTAAGTGAGGCTGTCGTGATCAAATCCAAGTGCTGTTTATCTGCTCGGGCAACTGCTGCCGCACTCAAATGGCTGACGCTTTCCTGCGTGATATCGCCGGAGATCGGTTCGAGCCTATCAGCGCCGGGTCAGAAACAAATTCGGCCCTCGATGCCGACGCGGCAGCCGCAATGTGGGAAGTCGGCATTGACATTTCGAGCCAGAAAACAAAGAAGCTGAACCCATTTCTGCGCGAGCGGGTGTCATACGCGGTCACTCTGTGCGACCGGCAAATCGAGCGCGCCTGTCCGATTTTTCCGGGTGCTATATGGCGGCTGACGTGGCCGATTGAAATCCGGCACTCGCAAAAAGCTGCGAGGAACACCGGGCTATGGTGCGCCGCGCCCGGATGAAATCCGCCAGCACGTCGCGGAATTTGTGCAAGCGAATATTTGAACAGTGAAAGGCAATCAATGGAACTCAAGGAAGTTGTGAAAGAGAAATACGGACAGGCGGCGCTACGCGTGAACAGGGGCGGCAGTTCGTGCTGCGGGGCTTCGGCGGCGCTGGATGGGTGCTGTGACCCGATTACGTCGCGCCTCTACGATGTCACGCAAACCGGCGAACTGCCGCAGGAGGCGGTTTTAGCCTCGCTCGGCTGCGGCAATCCGACGGCACTGGCGCAACTGAATCCCGGGGAAACGGTCCTCGATCTCGGTTCGGGCGGCGGTATTGACGTGCTGCTGTCGGCGCGGCGGGTCGGGCCTTCCGGGAAAGCCTACGGCCTCGATATGACGGATGAAATGCTGGCGCTCGCACGGGAGAACCAGCGTAAGGCCGGGGTTGAGAATGTCGAGTTTCTCAAGGGCGAAATTGAAAACATTCCGCTGCCGGATAACTCGGTCGATGTGATTATCAGCAATTGCGTTATCAACCTGTCCGGCGACAAGGACCGCGTTTTGCGTGAAGCGTTCCGCGTGCTGAAACCCGGTGGCCGCTTCGCCGTTTCCGACGTGGTCACGCGCGGCGAAGTGCCGGAGGATGTGCGGCAAAACATGCTGCTGTGGGTTGGCTGCATCGCCGGGGCGCTGCAGGATTATCAGTACGTCGCCAAGCTCGCCAAAGCTGGTTTTGACGATATCGACATTGAATCGACGCGCATATACGACATTGAGGATGCCCGGACATTTTTAAGCGGGCAGGGCGTCGATGTGGAGTCGATTGCACCACAGGTGCAGGGCAAATTTATGAGCGCCTTCATTCGCGCCACAAAGCCCGCGAGCTGCTGCGCTCCCGGTTGCTGTGCATGACGCCGGCGCGGCGCATCGCTGCGGAAGGGGTCGGCACGGCCTTTTTGCTCGCCGCTGTCGTCGGATCGGGTATCATGGGGGAACGTCTGGCCGGGGGAAACGTGGCAATTGCGGCTGCTCGCGAATACGCTTGCAACGGGCGCAATGCTGGTGACGCTCATCCTGACTTTCGGGCCGATTTCCGGGGCGCATCTCAACCCTGCTGTGACATTGGCTGACGCCTCGCAAGGCGGGCTGGCATGGCGGGAAGTACCCGGATGCTTGACAGCGCAAATAGCGGGTGCTTTCGCGGGAGTGGCGGCGCATCTCATGTTTGGTGAAGCGATATTCAGCGCGTCGCGTCACGTCCGGTCTGGCGGAGCGCAACTCTTTAGTGAATTCGTCGCCACCTTCGGGCTGCTCTGCGTGATCTGGGGCTGTGCGCGGCTGCGCTCTTCTGCTGTCCCGTTCGCCGTGGGTGCTTACATAACCGGGGCGTATTGGTTCACGGCGTCAACATCCTTCGCCAATCCTGCCGTTACCCTCGCACGGTCGGCAAGCGATACCTTTGCCGGTATTCGACCGGCTGACGCTCCGGGCTTCATCGTCGCGCAATTGGCGGGCGCTGCGGCTGCAACGGCTCTGTTTCGCTGGCTGGTGCCGTCGCTACCCAAAGATGCCGAGGCTGTAGTCGTTTCTCATTCATCTGAACAGAAGGCAGTCTATGAGCGATAAAAAACAGGTACTGATACTCTGCACCGGCAATTCAGCGCGAAGTCAGATGGCCGAAGGGCTGCTGCGGCATGACGCCGGGGAAAAATTCGATGTGGAAAGCGCGGGCACAAAACCCGGCTCCGTGCGCCCAGAAGCAATAGCCGTCATGCGCGAAGCGGGGATTGACATTACCGGGCAGCGCTCAAAGCATGTCGACGAATTCGCCGGGCAACAGTTCGATTACGTGATTACAGTCTGCGACAACGCGCGCGAAACCTGTCCGGTGTTCTTCGGCCCGGCGTATAAGCTGCACCATGACTTTGAGGATCCGGCTGGCGTGACAGGTTCCGAGCAAGAGCGCCTTGCGGTGTTCCGGCGCGTGCGGGACGAATTGCGCAACTATCTACGCGACTTCACGCACTCGATCAGTTGACGCTCACCGATATGCCTCCGTGGATTGGGATACGATTGCGCTGGACTTAGATCGTGTGTGACGGCCATATGTTTACTTTGGCCGGCTGTGCTGTCCATTGCTGGCACACATGCGCTGCCCTGTTTCCACACCTTGTCAGTCGTGAATGAGTTCGCGGATCCGCCGGCCGTGAAACGAGTTCCGGTATTTTAGGCGTCGACATCCAGCATCGATACTCCCGAATGAGCGGCTGACAGTTCTGGTGTTCTTCATTTCAGCCGAGTTGCCTGGCACTGCTTCGGGCGAAAACCCTGCGCCCGGCACCAGCGCTCCTTCGTAAGGATCTTTGAGAAGCAGCGAGGGAGTTAGGTGACCTCTGCTGCGCAAAGTGTGCCTCATAACGGGTGAGGCCACAGTGTCTGGCAACGCGGTTCAACTTCTTGTCAAACGATTCAGTGGCATGCAGCCAAACAGGAATCGCGAGGTTATCTGTCCATTCCGGCTTTTTTGTATTCAAATTCATAGCCCTTCAATATCCAGTTCCTTGGTGGCGGCATAACGAATCCAACTGCTGCGGTGCGGCGTCACTGGACCGGTATTACGCCGTTGTTTGCCTATCCGGCTGAAATTCGGCGTTCGATTTACACCACCAATATTGTGGAATCCCTGCACATGACGTTGCGGAAGGTAATCAAAGGGTAATAGTTTAGACTTGATCTGACAAATACCTAAGCCACAGCCACGCGCGCGTCGCGCGGGGAAAGTCCGTCTGATGAAGTCCTGAGGGGCAGGCGGTCGAGTTGTTTTTCATCCGAGAGATGTTTCGAGTCCAAGAAAGTCTGCACAGGTGTTTTGCCAAAGCAGTATTTGCCTGAGTGCGGCCGTGCTTCATTGTACTCGCGCAGCCAGACATCGACATCGGCTTGTCACTC
>JAFAUR010000206.1 GCA_019243205.1 Acidobacteriaceae bacterium
ATGGTAGTGCGGGAAGGCGACAAATATTACCTGCGTAACTTCAACTTCGTCGGCATGAAGCTGTTTCGCACGCCCGATCTGATCGCGCGCCAGGTATTCAAGATGGGCCCCGGGGATGTCTTTTCGACCGAGACGCTGCAGAAGGGCATGGACGACCTCCGGAAGCTTTACGGTAATTTCGGGTATATCGACTTTGTGGCATCTCCCGATCCGGAGCCTGTTCCCGGCAAGGACCAGATCGACCTCACGATGGACGTCGATGAGGGGCATCAGTTCTTTGTGCGCCGTATCGATTTTCAGGGCAATACGACCACTCGCGACCGCGTGATTCGCCGCGAGCTGTTGATCGATGAAGGCGATCTGTACAGCCAGCAGCTTTGGGATACAAGCATCCTGCGTTTGAACCAGCTCGGCTACTTCGATCCGCTGAAGCCGGAAGATGCGGCTGAGATGAAGCGCGATACGAAGACGAACACGGTGGATCTATTGCTCAAAGTGAAGGAGCGCGGCAAGAACTCGATTCAGCTGAACGGAGGCGTTTCGGGTATCTCCGGAAGCTTCATCGGGTTTTCTTATTCGACCAACAACTTCCTCGGACTCGGCGAAACCCTCAGCTTAGGGGCGCAGATAGGAACGCTGCTTGACAACGTTACTTTCGGCTTTACGGAACCATATGTCTTCGATAAGCCAATCCAGGCAGGTTTCACACTGTTCTACCAGCGGTACAGCTACAACCAGGGTCAGCAGGCGTCGATTCTCGCCGGCCAGAACCTCATCGGGTATTACAACTCGATCGGGTCACAGGGCTGCCCAACGGCGGAGCCTAACTGTAACCTACTCAACTATGTGACCGACGGCAGAGGATTTACGACCTTCGCCAGCTATGCTCTCCGGCGGAGTTTCGCCAGAATCGGTCTCAGCTACGGATATAGTATTCAGGATCTGAAACCGCTGACCACCGCTGCTACAACGTACTTCACGTATCTCAATTTCCAGGGTGTCGGGGGTCCGAATTCGCTCTCTGGAATCACGCAGAGCACAATCACTCCAACCTACGCATATAACACGGTGAATCATCCCATCACGCCGACCCATGGGCTGCGGATAAACGCGACCTTTGGTGTATCGGGCGGTTACCTGGGCGGAAACGTCAACACGATCACTCCGGCTGTCGATGTTGCTTACTTCCGGCGCGGCATCTGGAAGAACCATGTCATTGGCATGCACCTTAACGGCCGGTTCATAGCGGGTTACGGCGGAAAGGTTGCGCCCCCGTATAGCCGCTACTACATGGGCGGTGAGGACGACATTCGCGGCTTCGACATCCTGACTATCAGCCCGATCGCCTACATCCCGACCGACGCCAGCGTCTCCGTCCTGAACAACGACGGTACCCAGCGCGTCCAAAAGGTTGTGAATTCCGATGGAAGCATCGGAACCGCGCCCGTCGTGCAGACGATTCCGGCCTATCAGTTGATCCTGCCGGGCGGCGATACGGCCGTGGTCACAAACTTCGAGTATCGGATTCCGATCGTCGGTCCTGTTACGCTTGCTCCGTTCCTGGATGCCGGTGTGGATCGAATCTCGCTGCCAAGCCAGCTCGGGTTGAATGCCGAACGCGTGCAGCAGTTAAATGCGATCTTCCCGCAGGCGGACTTCAATGCGCGCGCTGTTCTAGCTCCTGGAACGGAGAAGCCCCGCGTCTCGGTCGGGTTGGAACTCCAGGTGTTAATGCCAGTTGTGAATGCGCCTTTCCGGCTATACTGGGCTTATAATCTGAGTATAGTTAATACAATTCTGCAGCCGCCGGTCGTGGCCGACCGTTCGTTCTTCCCTAACAACGCCACGTATCAGAGTGCGCTTGCGCAATTTGGATTGGCAACGCCCTATAACGAACGGCACTCTCTGTTCCGTTTCTCGATCGGGCGGACTTTTTAGCCCAACCCGGCCCAAGAACGGGCAAATACTGATTTCCACGAACAGCTGAGAAAATACGGAAGGATTTAGGAAGTAGATGGTAATGAGAAGTAGTTTGATGTCGGCGGCGGCCTTGCTTTGCCTCGCCCTCGGAGCGAACGCACAGACAACCGCCGGCAAGGTCGGGGTCATCAGTGTGCAGGGTGCTATTGTTGGCACGAAGGATGGGCAAAAGGCCACCCAGGAGCTGGATTCTAAATTCGCTCCGAAGAAGAAAGAGTTCGACGGCCGGCAAGCCGAGCTTGCTCAGTTGCAAGACCAGTACAACAAAGGCGGCAACCTGATGAGCGATGACAAGCGGAATCAGCTCGCTCGCGACATTGATGAGAAGAAGAAGCGGCTGGAGCGCGACATGCAGGACGCGCAGGAGGAACTCCAGGGTGAGCAGCAGAAACTGTTGCAAAGCCTCGGCCAGCGCATGATGGCGGTGATCGAAAAGTACGCCAAGGACAATGGCTACACGATGATTCTGGACGTCAGCAACCCGAACACACCCGTTCTCTATGCTTCGAGTGGAATTGACATCACGCAGGACATTGTTTCGCTGTACGACAAGAGCTCAGTGAACGGCGGACCAGCGGCTGCGCCAGGAAGCGCGGCTCCCAAGACCACCCCTGGCACGCCAGGCGCGACAGCTCCAAAGCCTCCGACCGGCGCGGGCGCTCGCTAACCTTCTTTCGACCAATACGAGAACGCACTCTTCCGGCCGCTACAGGGGCCGAAGAGTGCGTTTCTTTTTAGCGGTGTTGCGCATGTCTGAGATTAGGCAGGAACGCAGTAAGAAGCCCAATGAGAGGCAGAAACGAGCAGACCTTGTAGACCGTTTCAATGCTCGTCAGGTCTGCCAGTCTGCCTAACGCGGCGGCCCCCATGCCGGCCATCCCGAACGCCAACCCGAAGAAGATCCCCGAAATGAGACCGACTCGTCCTGGCACCATCTCCTGCGCGTAAACCAGGATCGCGGAGAACGCGGAAGCGAGAATCAGCCCGATGATAACGGTGAGGAACGAGGTCCAAAACAGGCTCACGTACGGAAGTACCAACGTGAACGGCAGGACGCCGAGGATCGAGCACCAGATAACGTATTTCCTGCCGATCCTGTCGCCGATGGGCCCCCCTATCACTGTCCCGGCGGCAACTGCGCCCAGGAACAGGAACAGGTATAGCTGAGCGCTTCGCACCGATAAGTGGAATCGCGAGATCAGATAGAAGGTGTAGTAGCTCGTGAGACTCGCGAGGTAGAAGTACTTTGAGAAGATCAGCGCAACCAAAACCGCCATCGCGATCCAGAGTTGGCGGCGAGGCAGACGGGCGTGCAAATCGAGCGAATGGCGTCCGCCTCCGTCTCGGCACTTCCGTTTTTTGTACCAGTTGCCGATTTTCGTGAGAACAACAATGCCGACGAGCGCGGCAACGCTGAACCAGGCGATGCTGTGCTGTCCGTGAGGCACGACGATGTATGCGGCGAGCAACGGGCCGAGAGACGCCCCAAAATTCCCGCCAACCTGAAACACCGATTGCGCGAGTCCATGTTGCCCTCCCGAGGCCATCCGGGCGACTCGAGCGGATTCGGGGTGAAAAACCGACGACCCCATGCCAACCGTTGCAGCCGCCATGAGCAGAAACGGGTAACTCGGCGCAGTGGCGAGTAGCAGCAGACCGGTAAGGGTCAACCCCATTCCAACCGGTAACGAGTAAGGCAGAGGTTTGCAGTCTGTAAAAGAACCCACGATAGGTTGCAGCAGAGACGCGGTGATCTGATAAGTGAGCGTAATCAGGCCGATCTGTCCGAAGTCGAGGTGGAATGCTCCTTTTAGGAGTGGATAGATAGCCAAAATCAGCGACTGCACCATGTCGTTCAACATGTGGCAGAAACTGATAGCCCCTAAAACCGGAAAAGAAGTTTTCCCGGCGGCAAGCTCAGGTGGGGAAGGGCCTACACTTGCACTCATAGACACTCTACTAACTTAGCGAGGGACGAGACAAAGCGATGAAGAAAATTGCCCTTGTGACGGGCGCGGGAAGCGGCATTGGCCGCGCGGTTGCAATCGCACTCGCGCAGGCAGAGTTTAGCGTCTTTCTTGCAGGACGCCGTATGAACGAACTCGAGCGAACAGCGGTCGTGACCAATTTGACGGACGCCTCGATGATCCCGGTGCAAACGGACGTGACAGATCCCGTGTCGGTCGGCAATTTATTTGCCGAGATCCACAATCGTTTCGGGCGGCTCGACCTGCTATTCAACAATGCCGGCGCGAATGCGCCCGCGGTTCCTCTGGAAGACCTAACGCTCGACCAGTGGAATGCCGTCGTTGCCGTGAATCTGACGGGAGCGTTCCTTTGCGCGCAGGCGGCAGTACGGATGATGAAAAATCAGAAGCCCCGGGGCGGACGCATCATCAACAACGGTTCGCTCTCGGCGTATGTGCCGAGGCCGAACTCGGCGCCGTACACGGCCACCAAGCATGCGATTTCGGGGCTGACAAAATCCATTTCGCTAGATGGCCGCAAACATGACATTGCATGCGGCCAGATTGACATCGGCAACGCCGCTACAGAGATGACCGAGCGCATGAGCATGGGGGTTTTGCAGCCTGACGGCTCGACGGCACTCGAGCCTCGCATAGATCCGAAGATCGTGGCGGAGGCGGTTGTCTACATGGCGGGACTACCGCTCGATGCCAACGTGCAATTTATGACCGTGATGGCGACGAAGATGCCCTTCATCGGTCGCGGTTGATACTTAAATTGTCACGATAGGGATTCAACGCGCGTTCGAGATTCACAATCGACAAGGGACCGTCCCAGTTAAGGTTTGCATCCAGACGGGTCCACAACGCCTTCACGCCATCCTTCAGACGAGCGAATAAGCTCGCGTTCGCCGCAGCCGGCTTGACGTTCTCGAAGTAGTCAAGAGCAGCGACTCTAATTCCGACATCGCGACCGAGCGCTTCGCTGAGATACCACTTGTGGTCGTCAATCTCGGTCTGATAATCGCGCAGCGGCTTTTGCGGAATTTCTGGCCGGACATTCGCGGCGCCCTGCCGGGCAATCCACTGAACCGCTTCGTCACTTACATATGCCAACGGATAACTTCTATACATGCTTTCGATCCCCTTTCCGGAGCTACTAATTGTCCGATGCGTACAGATATGGCAGGTTGCTGACAGCGTTGGAAAGATGACATAACAGCTTTGGCACGATGTGGTCAATATTCTGGAGCTGGTTGAGACGCAATCTCGAAACGTATGATTGAAACAGTGCTCAGGCCGAAAGGGATCCTGCTTTTTTTCGCCATGTCAGGCGTGGTGTGCGCAGAAGTGCACTCGCTCACGCTCCGGCAGGCACTCGAACTGACAGTCCGGCAGAACCCGGATGTTGCACTGGCAAGACTTGATCAAGAGCGGCAGATTGCGGGCGTGCAAGTCGCGCTCGATCCGTTTCGGCCCAAGGTTTATATGGGCAGTGGACTCGCCTACACGTACGGGTATCCCAACAGCATCGAGGGCTCTGCCCCAAGTCTGTTCCAACTGCGGACCGACATGGCTTTGTACAACCGCCCCAAGAGTTTTCAGGTCGCCTCGGCTCGGGAAGCGGTAAGAACCGCTCAGCTTGAGGCACAGGCCAAGGCAGACGAAGTGGCTTACCAGGCTGCCGATCTGTTCCTGAGTGCCAGCCAAGTTGAGCATGAAAGCGAAACTCTGGGGAATCAGATCCCCATTCTGCGCCGGGTCGTAGCGACCATGTCTGCCGCCGTAAACGAGGGGAGTGAACTGCCGCTCGAATTAAAGCGCGCGCGGGTGAATCTTTCCATGTCGGAGCAGCGACTGGATGCGGCCCGCCTTGACGCCGACTATTACGAGATGGAGCTGGCAATCATAGTTGGCTTCCCCGCGACGGACCGTGTGAAACCGGTCGATTCGGAAGCTCTGGACATTACCGTGCCGGAGAACGAGAACGAGGCGGCAGATGCGGCGATACGCTCAAACCGGCAGCTCCGCGAGATGCAATCGAACATCTTCGCCAAGGAAATGGAACTCAAATCGTATCGCTCGTATCGTTATCCACAAGTTGATCTGGTTGCTCAATATGCACTTTTTGCGAAGTACAATTACGCGAACTATTTCCAAAAATTTCAGCGGAATAACTTTCAGATTGGCGCGTCGATAACGATTCCGCTATTCGTAGGCTCGGCTGCGGGAGGGCTCGCGGCCCAGGCTTATGCCGATGTTCAGAAGCTGCGTATCCAAATGAACGAGACGCGCAATCGGATCCTGGCGGACACGCGTCGAAACTACGATACCTGGAAGAAGGCCGAGACCATCAGGAATCTCTCACGCATGCAGTTGGATCTGGCGCGGGAGGAGCTTTCCGTTCTGCTTGCGCAGAATCAGGAAGGCCGCGTTCCGATGAGCCGCGTAGAACAGGCTCGTGTAGAAGAAGGGAACCGGTGGATGGCCTTTTACGATTCTGATCTCCAGGCTTTGCGCGCGAAACTGGCGGTCCTAAAGGAAGGCGGGGATCTTTTGGCTGTCGTACGCGGCACCGGTGGCGGCAGCAACGCGCCGCAATGATGTCGGAATCTCCGCAATTCCAACCGATTGTTTTGCCGGATTCTTTAGCGAACCCGGCCATCGAAACTCGCGAGTTGAGGAAAACCTATAACGGGTTTGCGGCAGTTGACGGGCTTAACATTACGGTTCCGCGTGGTCGCTTTTTCGGATTTCTCGGTCCGAATGGGGCAGGGAAAACAACCACCATCAAAATGTTAATGGGCCTCGCGCAACCGGATACCGGCGACATCGCAGTGCTTGGTCTGAAGCTTCCGAAAGATTCTCTTGAAATCAGAAAACGCATCGGTGTTGTACCCGATGACACACTGCTTTTCGATTATCTGACCGGTGCGGAATATCTGGAGTTTGTCGCGAGGCTCTACGGAATCACAAGGCCGCTTGCTCGAACACGCGCTTCCGAGCTGATCGACCTTTTTGACCTGTCGGAGTCTCGCAAAAAGCTGATCGGGGAATATTCGAAGGGGATGAGGAAGCGTGTGGCGATGGCCGCCGCCCTCATTCATCGTCCCCAACTGTACCTGATGGACGAACCTTTCGAAGGCGTTGATGCGGTTGGCGCGCGGCTGATGAAAGACATCCTGGTGGAGCAGGTTCACCACGGCGCCACTGTATTTCTGACTTCGCATGTGCTTGAGGTGGTGGAAAGACTCTGCGACGAGGTCGCCATCATCAATCACGGCAAGGTCGTTGCGCAAGGCACGATGGCGGAGCTGCGGGCTCGCGAGAGCGCGGAAGCGTCCACACTCGAAGAGATCTTCGTCAACCTGGTCGGCGGTGAGCGGTATAGCGACAAACTGGACTGGCTGTGACCATGTGGACGCAAGTGCTCACCATCGCCTGGGCGCAGTTGCGCATCACGCGCAATCACCTGCCGCGAACCAGGGCGGGGCCGATTGTTGCAACCATTCTCGCGCTGCTCTGGTATGGCTTGTATGTCGGCGGGGCGATCGCGCTGGCCTCTGTTTTGCCGTCCCGTTCGCTCGCGGAGCTGCGACTTTTTCTGCCGGCCGGACTGCTTGCGGTGTTCGCGTTCTGGCAGATCATTCCTTTGTTCACGCTGAGTGGCGGATGGTCGCTGCAGTTAAATAAACTGCAAATCTATCCGGTTCCTGATCGAAGCTTGTTTTCCCTTGAGGTGTTTTTGCGCTTAACGACCGCGCCGGAGATGATTATTCTTCTCTGTGGCGCGCTAATCGGGTTGCTTAAAAACCCGGCATTAGCGGTTTTTTCTCCCTTCTGCCTGCTGTTGTTCCTTCCCTTCAATTTGCTGCTCTCGCTGGGCATACGCGAATTGATCATGCATTCGTTCGCACGCAGCCGTTTTCGTGAACTCTTTGCAATCTTGCTCGTCAGCATCAGCATCGTGCCGCAGATTCTCGTGCGGACAGAATGGGGCCAGAGGTCTACCCCTTATCTGCTGAGATTTGCTCGGTATCGGCCTATGCCGTGGAGCAACGTCGCGCGTCTGAGCCTCAGCCGTGGATCACTGTTCGACGTCGGGTGCTTGCTGGCCTGGACGGCTTTGGCCTGCTGGTTCGCCTGGAGGCAGTTTGAGAAGACTTTGCGGCAGGACGACGCATTCCAATCAGCAGCACGATCTGCGAGCGTCTCGGAAGCTGGAGGGCGCCGTGTTGGAGTACGGTTTTTTGAGTTGCTGACGCGAGTTTTCGGCGATCCTCTCGGTGCGCTGATTGAGAAGGAGCTTCGATCGCTATTGAGAACGCCGAGATTTCGTGTGATTCTCGGAATGGCGACCTTCTTCAGCATCTTACTTTTCATGCCGCTGAGCCTCGGCAACTCCCATTCGGCACATGGAGGATTCATTCATAACAACTTCCTCCCGGTAGTTACGCTTTACGGGTTGCTGCTGCTGAGTGATTCGCTTCTCCTGAATATGTTTGGTTTTGACCGCGCGGCCACACAGGTGTATTTCGTGACGCCAGTAAATCTCGGCTCGGTCGTGACGGCCAAGAATATTGTCGCGATCTTTTTCATCTCCATTCAGTGTGCGGTCGTGTTGGCGCTTTCACTAGGAATTCGTATAGCGGGAGCGAAAACCTCCGATCTGACCATGACAATCGGTGCGACCGCGGTCGTGTCACTGTTCTACCTCGCGATTGGAAACCTTATGTCGGTTTACCTCGCGCGTCCGATCGACCCGATGCAGACGTTCAAGAAGCAAGCAGGCGGGAAAGCACAACTGTGGTTTTTCGGCTGCAGTCTGGGGATGTTCGTACTGGTCGGGTTTGCTTATCTCGCACGATGGGCCTTTCAAACGGATTGGGCGTTGGTTGGCGTCTTACTGCTCGAATTCGCAGTGGGACTCATTGCGTATCGGATCGCTACTCAGTCCGCACTCGAGTACGCGTCAACTCACCGGGAAGACATTATCGATAAGCTTTCGAAAAATTTGTCTCCTATTGGATCGAGCTGATTCTTTCGTCGCGGATTTCTCCGCAAAAGGACGGTTCCCGCTTTCGGATTAGCAAGGCCCTCAGAAACTTCTCTGAGTCTCATGGCAACGCTCTTGCATCCAACGTTGTGTTCGGAGTTGCTACAGCGTTGACGAGTCGACTGGTGAGTTGTAATCGGTCGAAAGACGTTTGACCTCGGATGCGATGGCAGCGCGTACGCTCTCGCGATCCGAATCGTCCTTGTAGTCCTGCCGCGGCCAGAAAAAACCTTTTAATCCGTCCTTGCGGCGCCTCGGCACGATGTGAATGTGAAGATGTGGGACGGTCTGGCTCACCCGATTGTTCACCGCGATAAAAGTGCCATGAGCTTCCATACAACTTTCAACCGCCTTCGCGAGCAACTGGGTGTTTGCCATCGCTGCGCCGTTCAGATCTGCCGGTAGATCGAGAAGAGTTTCGTAATGATTTCGGGGAGATAAAAGGACATGCCCGGGGAAGAGCGGATGCCGGTCCAGGAAGGCAACAAAGTCGGCGTCCTGATGCACGATGAATGCCGGTATTTGGCCCGCTATGATTTCACAGAAAATACAGTTCGGCTGGGCTGAGGCCATCGCAAATCCTAGTGCAATTGGACTCCTGTCAGCTGCGCCGGCTCTGTAACTCCGACCCGGTTCACTTCTACTTCCAGATTGCCTTCCTGATCCACTTGGAACGCAGGTGCGAATTTTGCTCCCCAGAGAATTTCGTCGAAGCGGTACGAGTACCGCGCGTGTACGTCCTGCCCGAAGGTCTCATCAAAAGCCTTTAATGTGACCAGCAGCTCTGCCTGCAATGCCGCCAGATCTTCGCGAGTTTTTCCTAACAGTGGACTGCGTTCGTCAATCGGATGCACGACCGTCCAGGTCAGCGGGAAAAACAGAATAGTGGGCCTCTCCAGTTCCAACGAAAGATATTTCCGAATCGGTCTGCCGTCCGTGTCCTCGACGGTCATCAGCAGAAGCCTGGCTTCAAGATCGGTAAGGTTGTTCGTGCGACGGTTGACAACCCGGAACTGCAGACTCCGCCCATTCTGATATGGGGCAACCAGGGCATTCTCGCTAAAGCCGACGCGGGCGGAAGGGCGCGAAAATCTTCCATACACGACGCCGGTTGCGATGGCAAAACCGAGCACGCCCACGAAAGACTCGGCGACCGCGATAATATTCGCGGCGCCCCCTCTCGGCCAGATATTGCCATAGCCGACCGTTGTGAGCGTGTGGGCACTGAAGAAAAATGCGGTCGCGAAGCCGCCCCAGTCGGTCGGAGGCTCAGAACTTCGCAAATTCTCGGAACCGACAGCGACGTAAAGGAGAGCAAAGATCGTATTGACAACCAGATACCCCAATCCGACAACGAGTACAAACTTGGTCCAGGTAGTGCTGATCAGATACAGGAACGGATTCGCATCACGCCACGTAGTGCCTACACGCCGCACATTGAACTGCCCGTCCCGATTGATCACGCGATTCAGGACACCCTTGTACTGCTGGGTCAGTCCGGGGTCGAAGGCTGGTTTGTTCATCACTGGGCTCATGTGTCTTTGTTGTGAACACTGTCTTGCTTTGGCCTTCGGTTCGCCGACGTACCGCGGAATTCTGCAAACGACAGCAGTCCGAAGCCGCAAGCGATAACCAGACGGATCGCGATTGACCAGAACTTATCGCCTGAGACTATGTGCACACCCGCCAGCAGAGTGAATCCCAACGCAAGAGCAGCGTACCACCATGCCATCCATTTGAAATTTCCGGCAGATGGTCGCATGCCCTTGTTGTACCGCAGTGAAAATACCCGCCCTGTTACGCTGCAGTAAGAGAGCAGGTTATGGCACGTACTGAATCGACAATGCTCGCGCTCGGAACGGAAGCACCACCGTTTCAGCTCCCGGACGTAGTTTCAGGCAAGATGATTGCCCTCAACGACGTCGCAAACCAAAAGCCGTTGCTCGTTATGTTTATCTGCCGGCACTGCCCCTTCGTAAAACACGTTCAAACGGAGTTGGCGCGCCTCGGGCGTGACTACGAAAGCAAGCCTCTTGGAATCGTTGCGATCTCTTCGAACGATGCGGATGCTTATCCGGACGATCGTCCCGAGAGCCTGCGAGAAATGGCTGCGCAACTGGATCTTCGGTTTCCTTTTTGTTACGACGAAACCCAGGAAGTCGCAAGGGCTTACGATGCCGCATGTACTCCGGATTTTTATCTCTTCGACAAAACGCATAAACTTGTTTACCGCGGCCAGCTGGACGATAGTCGTCCCGGAAACAACGTGCCTCTAACCGGACGTGACCTGCGCGGTGCAATAGACGCCGTGTTGTCTGGCAGAGAAGTACCGCGCGATCAGAAACCGAGTCTGGGGTGCAACATCAAGTGGCGCAGCTAGCCTGTTACGGCGGCCTCGATAGGGCGCAGCCGATCGGCGCTCACCCGAGATCGTACCTGCATCGTCAGGATTCGATCCGGCTGCAGCAGCATGCTATTCGCCAAGCCGGCTTCGGCAGAGTCTGTAGATAACACTTGCCAGCTTCTGCCGAGAATGGCAAGGGCTATCACGCCTTCCATTCGCGCGAACGGTTCTCCAATGCACATTTTGGCGCCGCCTCCGAATGGGAAAAAGGCGAACTTTGGCCAGTTCGGCGCAGTCCAGCGGTCCGGATCAAAGTCATCAGGACGCTCAAAATAACGTGCATTGCGTTGCGTCGCGTATGGACTCATGAAGATACTGGCTCCGGCTGGAATCTCATAACCGCCTAATCGGAGCTTCTTCTTCGGACGCCGTGCAAAGGCGAGCGCCGGCGGATAGAGCCGAAGCGCTTCGTGGAAGACCTGGTTCGTATATGTCAGAAGCGGAAAGCTCTCCAGCGTCAATGGGTTGCGGCCCAAAACCGAATCGATCTCGTCCCTCATGCGTTCGGCGATCTCGGGATGGCGGCCCAACAGGTACCATGCCCAGGTCAATGCGGTTGCGGTAGTCTCGTGGCCGGCCAGAACGAACGTGACAATCTCGTTTCTGACTTCTTCATCTGTTAACGAGCTTCCTTCGGCTTCGCTCGCCTGCAAAATCAACTCGAGCACGTTTGTCCCTGTTCGACTGCCCTGCCGCGCGCGTTCACTTGAAATCAGTGGCGCAATGATGCGATCGAGCGCGGCTCTTTCTTTTCGAAAGAACAGACTCGGGCCGTTGGGAAGGATTTTGCGGTAGGTGACTGCGAATGGCTCGATGAAGGCGAAGGCGGGCGCCAACAGCACTGATTTCCGCGCGACGCCGCCAAGTACGTTCGCAATTGCGTCCGCGCTGTCGCGGAAGTCAGTGCCAAAAAGGCAGGCTCCCACGATGCTTAAGGTCAAGCGCCGCATTTCACGCCGGATGTCGACGGTCGCGCCGTTCTGCCAGCCGGAGGAGAACGTTTCCGTTTCCCGAACCATCGTTGCCGCATATGAGGCAACCTGATCGCGATGAAAGGCGGGCTGGAGCAAACGCCGCCGCTCCTTATGCGAGGGCTCCTCTCGTGTGATAAGCCCGTCCCCTACTAGCTCCCGCAACAGGTTCGCTCCGGAGTCCCTCACGAACTCGTGCTGGCGCGTCACGAGCATATCTCGAATCAGCTCCGCGTCATCTACGACATAAATCCGCTTTCCGAAGATCTGGAATGAGGAAACGGGACCGTACGTCCGCGCTGTTTCAAGCAGGAACTCGATTGTTCCGCCTTGACTTCCATTTCTGAGAAAGCGGTAAGCGGCGCGCCCGCGAGGTCCCGGCGGCGTAATCATGCCACCATTCTCGCGCTAAAGTAATCCAAGTTGGGGGAATCCATGGTTCTATCTAGCTGCGGGTACATACATCATTTAGCCAAACGGAGGAGCGCCCTACTTTTACTTATCACCTTCACCGCCACCATGTACGGACATGCGGTGCTTGTTAAATCGGCACCAAAGGTGAACGAAAAGCTGAAAGGACCGTCGATTCCGGTCACGTTGGTATTCAACTCACGTATCGATCAGGCGCGATCGGTTCTGACCTTGGATCGGCCCGGTCATCCCGCCTGCCCACTCATGATTAAGAAAGACAGTTCCCGGCCTGAGACACTGACAAGTTCCGTTTCTGACGCGACGCCTGGGCATTATCTTCTTCACTGGCAGGTATTGTCCGTTGATGGTCACATTACCCGCGGACAGATCGAGTTCGAAGTCAATTAATGCGCGTGTCCGCATTTCTCGATGTCTTCGGATTCATCGCGGTTTTGCTTCGCGCCGCGGTGCTGGTTTGGGGCTCGCTTGCAATCGGCGGCGTGTTTTTCTGGCTGCTGGTTGCCAGGGGCGCGCCGCTCGCGAACTCTGCACGAAGACTGCTTGTGTTCTCAGCCTTCGCGCTTGCGGCGACAGAATGTCTGGCGGTCGCTGCCGATTCCGCTATCCTGGGGAGCACCGCGGGCCTTGATCTGTCGGCCATAGCCGGGGCGAACTTCTTTCTTTGGGGAACTCTTGGCGCGGCTGCAGCCGTCGTTCTCGGAACGCTTGTGAGTCGAGCCACAAATTCCGCGGGACGAGCGATTCCTTGTGCCCTGGTCTTACTGGCCGCTGAGGTTTGCACAAGTCATGCTGCGGCTCGGGTTGACAACCAGCTAATTCTGATCATCCTGACGGCCATCCATCAATGTGCCACGGGCGCCTGGATCGGCGGGTTGCCGTATCTGTTGCTGACATTGCGCGATCCTCAGCAGGCCGATGTCACACTCCAAGTTGCGCGGCGATTTTCACGCCTTTCGATGGTGAGCGTCGGATTATTGTTCGGCGCGGGCATCGGATTATCAATCTTTTATATCGGTTCTCCGGCGGCAATCTACGGAACGAACTACGGGCTGATGGTGATTGCGAAGGTGTTCCTTTTCGGAGTGGTCCTTTCTCTTGGCGCGATGAATTTTCAAGTGATCAAGACTCTGAAAAGAGGGGACACTTCATGGATTCTCCGGTTGCGGCGAATAGGAGAAGCAGAAATCGGGATCGGCATAACGGTGGTGTTGGCGGCTGCGTCGCTAACTTCTCAACCGCCTGGCGCGGACCTCAGAGCCGACCGGGTTTCGTTGGCGACGATCGCGGATCGCATGCAGCCGAAAGTGCCGCTCATGCAGACTCCGCCTCTCTCTTCGCTTTCGCCGTCGACGCGAGACGAGTGGAAAAAAGCACATCCGCCTGGAACGAGTGCCTATCAGGCTTACATCCCGGGCCAGTTTTATGAGCCTTCTTCGCCCGGCGACATTGCTTGGTCCGAATACAACC
The DNA here is from genome assembly GCA_019243205.1 of Acidobacteriaceae bacterium. GTDB lineage: Bacteria > Acidobacteriota > Terriglobia > Bryobacterales > Bryobacteraceae > Bog-105. The sequence continues at coordinate 14,278 of JAFAUR010000206.1, forward strand.
ATCACTGGGCCGGCCTGGTAATTCTGGTTGTCGGCGTGCTCGCTGTCATGGCACGCTTCCGGCGATTTTCCTGGGCTAAGCATTGGCCGCTCGCCTTCAGCGGACTCGCGGTGTTTCTGCTATTGCGGGCCGATCCCGAGAACTGGCCGCTCGGTCCGGACGGGTTCTGGGAAAGCTTCACTGCCGCGGACGTCACACAACACCGGATTTTCGTGCTCCTGATTCTCATCTTCGCGGTCTTTGAATGGGGCGTGCAAACCGGGCGTCTCAAGTCGAGCAAGGCCGCCCTGGTATTTCCAGGAGTTTGCGCTCTGGGTGGCGCGCTGCTTCTCACGCATACGCACGCAATCGCGAACGTAAAGGAAGAAGTACTGGCGGAGATGAGCCATTTGCCGCTGGCGCTGTTTGCTGTCATTGCCGGTTGGGCTCGCTGGTTAGAGTTGCGCTATCCTCGGCCGAAGAACCGCTTTGCCGCGCCGGTTTGGCCAGTATGTTTCGCGCTCATCGGCATTGTGCTCCTGCTCTATCGAGAAGCATAGAAGCTGTACTCGAGAATTCCTGATTCAACCGACGGTCTCGCGGAACGGCGTCAAAACTAAACGCTGGATATCGAATTTGCCCCCGCATAAATCGTGACCGGCCTTTTCGATCGGCATCAGCCTCACTCTCCCTGCAATGGCGCATATCGAATTCCGGAGTTCCTCGACACTGCCGAAGGGATCATTTGTGCCATGCACAAAGAGGCAGCTCGATCGAAGATTCGGGAAGTGAGCGGTCCGAAGATCGTTGGGTTTTTTCGGTGGGTGCAAAGGATAGGAGAGCAGCAAAAGACCGTCTGCAACGTGGTGTTGCTCAGCGGCAAGAATGGTTGCCTGTCGACCACCATAGGAGTGGCCGCCTAAAAAGACTCGGGACGCATCCGCCCGGATGGCCTCAACAGCTTCCCTGAGCGCATCACGATCAGTTGCCGCACCGACGGGCAATGGCGGCCCGAACGGTCTTCGCTGCCGGAAAGGAAGGTCCATCCTCAGCACCAGTGTGCCCGCCGCGCAGAAGACGTCTGCTACTGCGGTGAGTAAACCGGAGCGGCAATTTCCCCCGGCACCGTGAGTAAGCACGAGGGCATCGCCCCGCGCCTGATGTGGCCGGTGGAGGAATCCGCGCACTAGTCCGGATTGGAACGCGCTGACGTCAGACACAATAACCGAAATATCAAATTCAGAACGTTCCCAGATCCGGCGTGTTTTAAAATCGACAAAATCGTGGAGAACAGCGCGACCGTTGAAGAGCAGGTTCGTGGGCATGAAGTTCTGATCAGACAAGCCGAGCCGGCAGACGTTGCGGTTTGTGGCCAGATCTGCTTCGAGGCCTTCAAGACAATCAGTCAGAAGCATGGCTTTCCTTGCGAATTGCCTGATGAAGAGACTGCGACAAGGGTCATCAGCTCCATGTTCGGTAACCCCCGCTTCTATTGCGTCGTCGCAGAAATAAATGCGGCCATCGTTGGGAGTAATTGCCTGGACGAGCGTTCTGCAATTGCGGGAGTGGGCCCTATTACTATCGATCCGCGGACTCAGGACCGTGGTGTTGGCCGCAAACTCATGACGGCTGTGATCGAGCGTGCCAGGATGCGCGAAGCGCCGGGGATCCGCTTAGTGCAGGCGGCATATCACTCTCGATCTCTATCCTTGTACACGAAGCTAGGCTTCGATATTCGTGAACCGTTGGCGCTAATGCAAGGCCTGATATCTGCAAGTGTGGATGGCTGCGTTGTGCGAACCGCAACTCTATCCGATGTCGAGTCGTGCGATCGTTTGTGCAAACGAGTGCATGGACATGACCGGCACTACGAGTTGCTCGACGGGATCGAAGCCGGACGATCTATTGTCGTCGAGAGATCCGGGCGCATCACCGGCTATGCCAGCCAGTTGGCGTTTTTTGGATATGCTGTCGCCGAATCGAACCTGGACATGCAGGCGCTGATCGGATCAAACCGGCCGTTTGGCGGTGCCGGAATCCTCGTGCCAACGCGAAACGCGTCACTATTCCGATCGTGTCTGGACGCAGGACTTCGCGTCGTCGAACCAATGACGCTTATGTCCCAGGGACTTTATAACGAGCCATCGGGCGCATGGCTGCCCTCGATCTCGTTTTAGACTGAAGCTTTCTGTTTGCGAAGAATTGTTATGACAAAAATCTGTAGCCGACTGCTTTTGTGCACGGCCTTTTTGGGGATCTGCTTAGCCTATGGGAATGCGGATCCTCTGAATCCCGCGTTGTGGTCGGGGCTTCAATACCGCATGATCGGTCCCGAGCGCGGAGGGCGCGTGACTACCGTGACAGGCGTGGCTTCAGAGCCCTACACGTTCTATATGGGATCTACGGGCGGCGGCATCTGGAAGACGACCGATGCCGGCCACACCTGGAACAACATCTCGGATGCATTCCTTCCTGTCGGATCGATGGGCGCGATTGAAGTTGCGCCCTCGGATCCCAAGGTGATCTATGCGGGAACGGGATCTTCGAAGATACGCAGCAACGTTTCCATCGGCCGAGGCATGTTCAAATCCGTCGATGCCGGCAGAACCTGGAAGTTTATCGGTCTGCGTGATGCCGGCCAGATTGCCACAATTCGCGTCGATCCAAACGATCCGAATATTGTCTTTGTAGCCGTTTCCGGCAACCCCTTCGTGCCCAACAAGGAGCGCGGGGTCTTTCGCAGCAACGATGGCGGTCAGACCTGGAAACAGGTGCTGTACCTTTCTGACGAGCTTGGCGCCGCCGATCTGGAACTGCAACCGGGGCACTCCAACGTGGTGTTTGCCTGCATGTGGCACGGCCAGCGCAAACCATGGACGATCATCAGCGGTTCCCGCGACGGCGGCATTTATAAATCGACCGATGCCGGTGATCACTGGACGAAGCTCACCTCCGGCTTGCCTTCGGAACTTTTCGGACGCAGCAACGTTGCACTTTCCCCGGCGCAACCGAATCGTGTTTACGCCCTAATCGAAGCGAAGCCGGGCAGCGGTTTATACCGTTCGGAAGACCTGGGCGCCACCTGGACCCTCATCAATGGCGCTACGAATCTGACTACGCGCCCCTTCTACTACTCCACTCTTGCCGTGGACCCGAACAATGCCGATACCGTCTATGTCGGCGACGAAGGCTGGTTCAAAAGCTCCGATGGAGGCAAGACGTTCCACTCCGAGCGCGTCCCGCACGGTGACAATCATGACCTATGGATCAATCCGAAGAATTCGAAGTACATGATTCAATCGAACGACGGCGGAGCAAATGTGTCGTTGGACGGCGGTTTGAGCTGGAGCACGCAAGCCAATCAGCCCACCGCTGAGATCTATCAGGTGGCGGTCGACAACGAGTATCCGTATAAGGTTTATGGCGCGCAGCAGGACAATACAACCGTGATCGTGCCGAGTCTCCCGCTTGGCACCGGCCAGGATTTTCGAATCGGACCGGGTTGTGAAACGGGGCCGATCATTCCGGACCCGACGGATGCCGACATCGTTTATGGAAGTTGCAAGGGCCAGTTCAGCCGACTCGACATGCGCACGACCGACGAACAGCAATATTGGATCGGCGGCCAGTCACTTTATGGCAATCCCGGCAGCGACCTCATCTATCGGTTCCAGCGAGTGTCTCCGATGGAGGTCTCGCCGAATGATCCGCGGACGGTTTATTACGGCTCGCAGTATCTGCACCGCACTCGCGACGGCGGTGTCACGTGGGAAAAGATCAGCCCGGACCTGACCGCGCACCCGCCTGGAACACAAGGCGCCAGCGGTGAACCCATCACCCGTGATGCCACGGGAGAAGAAGTGTACAGCACCTTGTATTCGATTCGCGAATCGCCGGTTCA
>JAFAUR010000244.1 GCA_019243205.1 Acidobacteriaceae bacterium
GACAGCGCCACCAACATGCAGCGCGAGGCGTTTCAGAAACTACAGGCCGCCATCTTCGCCGGGAAAGTCACAACCGTTATCGTGTGGAAACTCGACCGGCTGGCTCGCAGCCTCAAGGAAGGCGTGAACGTGCTGGCCGACTGGTGCAAGCGCGGCGTAAGGGTTATCGCCATTACACAGCAGATCGACCTTAGCGGTCCGGTCGGGCATTTGATAGCGAGCCTATTATTTGGCATCGCCGAGATGGAATTGCAGCATAGCAAGGAGCGGCAAGCTATCGGCATCGCCCTTGCCCGCAAGCGCGGCGTCTACATCGGCAGAAAGTCAGGGACTACGAAAGCCGCACCTTCCCGCGCACGGGCCTTGAAAAAGCAAGGGCTGAAGATATCGGAGATTGCGGCAGCGCTCCGCGTCAAAGAGCGCAGCGTCTACAATTACCTGAGCGGGAGAGCCATCAAATAGCGCCGAAGAAAGCCCGCCATTATCTCTTCTGCAATTTCAACCTGATCTACGATAGGTACCAGACAGGCCTGTGTCGAAACATAAAAAGAAGAAGCATAAGGACGCTCGCAGCAAGAAGAAAATGCTGCCAGCGCATGTGGAAGCAGTAGAGTGGATAGGCGAGCGTTTTCGGCTGGTTGATATCTTGGCAGAGGGCTGCCGAGGGGCGAAATGGCAACCTGGTGCGAAGCTTAAAATCGATATCGGCGATGGTATGAGGCGCACTTATACGCCGATTGCCATCAATGCCAAGTCGGGACGAGTTCGAATCCTCGCCTACATTCATGGTCAGAGCCCAGCTTCGCAATGGGCTTCGGCGATTGCGGTCGGCGATAATACATATACTTCGGTCCCGCGTTCCTCGCTAGATTTGAACGAGCTGAGCTCAGCAGTAGTCTTCTTTGGAGATGAAACTTCTTTTGGCGAGGCCAAAACCCTGCAATTACATCTCGGTTCTGATTTTTCGGCTTGTTGCGTATTCGAGATCAGACAACCACAACAAGTGGAAGCTGTGGTCGAACGGCTGGAACTCGCTAATATCACACTAGTCCAGATTCGCGAAGATCGATCGCATCTTGGTGAGATTGCGCGCCGCCTTCGAAAGGCGCTGGCCGATTTGAGCACCCAGCACCTGGTTCTGACTGGCAATGGGCGTTCGATTCAGGCTGTCCGAGCGGCCTTGCAGGCCAATAATGCGACCGAAATTGAGTACCTGGTTAAAGCCTATTGGACGCCGGAAAAGACACTTAAGGATTGAACACCAGCAGTAATGGTATCGGAGATGGCGGCGGCGCTCGCCGTCAAACAGCGCAGCGTCTACAATTACCTGAGCCGCAGGGCCGCTACATAGCGCTGAAGAAATCCCATCATTTATTCTCTGAAAATCACATAGAAACCCTTTAATCATGCGGGTTTTAAGCGTTGCCCCCGCCATTTCCTAATGCTAGAAAATGGACGAGGTGTGGCTATGACGGTGATTATTCGGCTATCTGATGAACAGGCCACGGCGCTTGAAGCGAACGCCACCGCCGAGGGACTTACCGTCGAACAATGGATTCAGAAACTCGCGGAATCTGGCCCCAAATCCGCGCGTGAAACTCGGACGGGCGCGGACCTCATAGCTGCGCTGCAAGCCTCTCCTTACCGCGACATTGTCATTGAACCGGAGCGTTATCGCCTTCCTGTACGTGGCGTGTCGCTGTAAATGTCGTGGCTCCTTGATACCAACATCCTGTCGGAAATCCGCCGCCCAAAGCCTGAGCTAAAGGTTCTGTCCTTTATTGCGGCCTGTCCGCTTGATGAGCTTTACATCAGCACGGTCACACTGGCCGAGCTTCGCTTCGGCATCGAACGGCTAGACGCGGGCGAACACCGCGACGAATTGAACCGCTGGCTTACGCACACAGTACGGCCCATGTTCAATCAAAGAGTTTTGCCAGTGACCGAGGACATCCTGTTTCGCTGGCGGGTTTTGATGGAAGAAGGCCGCAAAGCCGGGCATACCTATTCGCAGCCAGATTTGATTATTGCCGCAACCGCGCTTCACTACGGGTTCACAGTTGTCACGCGAGATCGAGACGACTTCGACAAAGCAGGCGTGACTGTCATCAATCCGTGGGAAGAGACACCGCCGTGCTGACCCTCAATTAAGCTATTCAAGAGTTTTTGATGCGGGGGTTGCGCTGTCACGGTAGCGAGCATAATGAAGAAAAGCCGGCGGTCTGGAAGCGCGACGCAACATCCATTGGGGGGGAACTGGATGACACGCCGCGCAGGATCGCCGGCACTTCGCCAGCATAGCAAATTTCAATCCGATTTACATCAATCAACGATTACCTAACCGGTCATTAGAGTCAGCACGTTAGGAGCCCTCGTGCCGAGTTAGCCGCGTTGAACACGTCCCTCGGTCAGTTCCATGCACTGCGGAGAGACCTTGCAGGTGCGGACGGCATGCCGCAAATTATCATTTTCACCTTTTTTTCGTCAATTGGCTGAGCATGCGGATAGCATGTGATAATGTCCTTTATCACACGCAATCAAGCGAAAGTGCTAGACGGCGACGAAAGACACTCAAAGAACCAAAATACGACAATATTATCAGTTAGCAATCCCCGGAACACGGAGCTCGGATACTTAAAGAATCGGTACAAGCAGAAATGAGCTAGGGCAGCGTCGAGTTGTTCCTTGCTTGGACGCACTATGTAGTAGAACGACGAATACGGTCCTCCGCCCCCACCGCCGCACTGGTCCCCTGCAAAAAGAAGTGATCTTCCGTTCTGAAAACCCCATTGATGACGACCTCATTCGGATGCAC
>JAFAUR010000330.1 GCA_019243205.1 Acidobacteriaceae bacterium
GACGCAAGAAACTCGGTCACGCCGGACCCGCGGCCGTCTTCAGCGAACCCAAACAGTTCGCCAAACTGGTGGGACGTTTGCGCCGCCAGCACTGGGTGGTCTACGCTAAACCTGCTTTCGGTGGCCCTCTCCAGGTACTGCGCTACCTCGGGCGCTACACCCACCGTGTCGCGATTTCCAATCATCGCTTGCTTGACTTTGATGGAGAACGTGTCAGCTTCCGCTGGCGCGATTATACGCATGGCAACAAGTCACGCGTGATGACGCTCGATGCAGTCGAGTTCCTGCGCCGCTTCTTCCTGCACATCCTGCCGAAAGGATTCGTCCGCATCCGGCATTTCGGATTCCTGGCTAACTGTTTTCGCACAGAGCGGCTTGCGCTCTGCCGCCAACTCCTGCATATTGCACCGCCTGAACCCCCCTCGTTGGCGCCGGCAGCGTCCGCTTCCACCTGGCACTGCCCGCGTTGTGGCGCGTTGCTGATTGTCCTCACGCGTTTGACATCCCAGGAACTTTCTTTCAGATGCACACCTCTCGACTCTTCCTAATCCGGCAACACAGTTGCGGCTCTCCAGGTGCGCGACGCACGCCCGCGCACTCGTGTGTTCTCGTGCATGCGGAAAAGCTTTTAGCCCACATTCGAGCGATTAATCTTGATCCAAACACACCTCAGAACCACCGCTTCCGCGCTGTGCGAACCTTTAGCGGCCTTCTTCCCCGAGAACTGCGACCACAAAATAGGCTTCTATCTCCATAGGCCGCGCCCGCCGCAAACACCAGCACCTTCCTTCAAGTCTCCTTATCGAAAATGTCCGGCGATCCGCACCACACCTTCGCCTCGGCTTCCCGCGCCGAGACATTTCCGATCAAGGCTTACGACTACTCGGCCATATGACATACCGGAGCAGCCCAACTGGCAGAGACGCGCCCGTTGTTCGTCTGAGCGCAAGCATACTTCTTCGCTTCGAGTCCTGTTAAACGCTGAGATGTATTGTTGCAATTGATGATTCATCGCTTGGGTGTTCTCGGAGAAATCATCTGTGCCTTGGTTATAGGGTTGTTCGTTGGTTTGGTTACTGCGTTATGGTTCAGTTCCTGGAGAGAAACCACCGCAAACGTAATATTCCTGGTCGGTTTTCAGTTTCTGGTGGGCTTGAGCATCGGCGCTTTGACGCGTGGTCCGAAGGCAGGCGTCGCAGTAATCACCTGCGCTGTTTCACTTCTGGGCTGGCCAGCATGGAATGGTCTCCTGCGCCAGTTTGAAGGGTTAGAATTCTACGGAATTCTCGAGGTAGTGCCCGTAATGATTGGCGGCTTCCTCGCGCTTATCATCCGCAAACAAGCTGCTCGGCATCGGTAAGGCACCAGACCTGTTGGACCAGTGGGCACGGTGCGGCAAGCGCTCTGCACCTAAAGAATCCTCGGCCAGTCTTACCGTAGGCGACTTTAGAGCTAAGTGGATTCCGACTGCCATGTCCTTCGCCTTTCGGCCTGAGCCCGCGCTAAACACCCCGCATTCGAGCTGCGTCTTCTACTCTGGGTTCAGCAGGATGAGGCGATGGAGAGAATCGGCCGGCACTATCAAGGCCATCATTGGTTTTGTGGCTTGGGTCGGGCTTTGGGCGGTTGCGATGAGAATGGTGGGTGCTGCTTCGGGAGATCACCGGGCCTTGTTTTGGTGCGTCTTTTCGTTGATAGTTCCGATTGCAGCTACTGGCGGGCTTGTCATTTTCTGGAAAATCTTTGACGAGGTCGACTTCTGGAGGCGTGGTTATCGGGTACGGCAATTGGGTCGACATGGTTACTTTCGATGGTCGCGTGGGCCCAAGGAATGCGTTTTATGAAGAGCGTGCTCAGGACGGCGGCCTTCAAAGCCTGCCGTTTGTGCGAGTCGTGCTTGACGATGGTTATCCTGCGCTATGTCAGGTGCCTCTTCCGAGAGACGAAGACTGGAACGCGCAAACGCCGCCTTGGGCTCGCGGACGCAGGGAAGAAATCATTAGCCGTATGAACGACTGTTTCGGCGGCGCGAAGAGTGCTACGCGCTTTGTCGATCTCAATTGAGCCCAACTCCCTTCTACCTGCGCGAAGAGGGATCCTCATGCACTTGGCCGTAAAACGCGCATTCCGTTCTCTTAAGATTGATCGACGGGCGTTCTTCGCTCCTCGTGAACAGCTTGGCTGGACCTGAATGCATCGTGCTGCAGTAAGAAT
>JAFAUR010000334.1 GCA_019243205.1 Acidobacteriaceae bacterium
GCAGGAGTATCTTATAAATGTTCTGCGGTTGTCCGCACAGGGCATATCTCCCTTGGTGGTCTAATGTTGCACAACCGTATCGTATTCAGCGGCAAAGATAACGAAAAGCCGTTGTGACGCGAAATCCCCTTCGAGGTAAAGTCGGCCACTCGGAAATGTGCTCTGTTCGGATTGCTCCAGGATAATGGGCAATCCGGAAGGGGAGAACTTTCGAAGGTCACCTGACAGTCGCAACTTCATCGAGCAGCGCTCCGTGGAAGATGAGATCTGGGTTATTAGATGAGAGCAATCCTGCGAGAAAAGCGGCGATTCTCAAATCGCATATTTCTGCTTCTCGCCTGTAAGCGTGTACTGGTTACCTGCCGTAGCGCTACCTTCGGCTTGCCACACTCCGAAGGATGCTTCACTATTGGAGCCATCGGCAGACCCCTTCCACGGTTCGTCGTAAGCCTCAAACAGGATCGTTTTGACGCCGTTCGCTACTGACCAACTCTTCATGGCTTCGTAGTACCAGGCGGCGTATTGAGCATTGGCGAGATACACGTTCGGCTGCGCTGGTTGAGATCCCTGTGTGGGCCAGCCGGTCTCACCAATCCGAATCTCGGTCGACACATTCTGACTCGAGAAGGCGCTCCTGAGCGCTGCCATAGTACTGTTCATGCTGTTGGTCACCGAACCGGTGAACACGGATTGAGTTGCATTCGGTCCGATCTGACTCGCGATATTCGGATCGAAATAAGCGTACATATTCGCATACACGAAGCCCTCACACGCGGCGAGAAGTTGAAGCATGGCCTGCCGCATGGGAGCATAATCGGGGCTCGCGTTGTTGACTCCGCCCAGCACATCCCATCGTTGGCGGGTGGTGATCGGCAGAGTTGATCCGTTGAAATCCGGCGCGCGTTTCGATTTTGCGTAATCGATGAGCTGAACAATTGCCCCGGTCGAGTTCGGGCCCCACAGACACTCGTTCCCGATAACGAGCTCTACAACATTTCCATGGGTTTTCGCCTGGTCGAGGGCATAGTCGATCTCCGCTTTTGTCCAATCTACATTGATCGAATCGGCACCAGGATTCGCCCCCTGCTGGAAACAGCCGGCAGAGACCTTTAGTCCCGCGTTCCGCGCTGCCTGGATGTTGTACCGGTTCGAATCCTGCACGTTCGGAACGTTCTGCCACACGAAGGTCCCTTGTCCGTAGGTGGCGATCAAAGAAAACTGCTTCGCAACAGGCGTCAGAAGCTGCGTGACCTGGTCGACGGTGTAGGTGTTGAAAAGGACCGGAGCGTCCCCCACCCACGGCCCCACGTAGGGAGAAAAGGCGATTCCATAGATACCCGCTGCAGCCATTCGAGTCCTCCTGGGCCCGTTCAGATTGAGATTGGCATCAGGTTAACGCGAGGTACTCGTGGGCGAGTCGAACGACCATCGACCCCTCACCGACAGCGGAGGCTACACGGTTCATCGCACCGGCGCGCAAATCGCCGGCCGCGAACACTCCGGGCACGCTTGTCTCGAGCGGGAGCGGCTGCCGAGACTCCTTCCAGACGCAAGGGTATGCATCAGCCGCCATCAGGTCCCGCCCGGTGAGGACAAAGCCCTTAGCATCCCGCAGGACGTTTGATGGAAGCCAATCGCATTGCGGGCGAGTGCCGATAAACACGAACACGGCGTCGAGTTCCTCTATTTCGCACACATCGTCATCGCGTGAACTGAGCGCGACTCGTTCGACCCGAACGTCGCCTTCCACTCGTGCCAGGTCCGTCCGAAACCGCAGCCGTATGTTCGGCGTTGCCTTGATCTGGTCAATCAGGTATTGCGACATCGTATGCCGCAGGCTGTCCCGGCGCACGACCAGCTGTACCTCTTGCGCGTGGCGAGCCAAGTACAGAGCGCCCTGTCCCGCAGAATTACCGCCGCCCACGACCAGCACGCGCTTTCCACTGAAGGCTGCCGCTTCTGTGGTTGCCGCGCCATAGTAAACGCCGCAACCGGTGTGTTCAGCAACTCCGGGTGCCGGGTGCTCATGATACGACATGCCGGTAGCAGCTAATAACGTACGGGTGACGATTTCACGACCATCCGCCAGTTTGAGACGCTTATAACCTGCGTCGATCGAAAGGCCGGTCACTTCAAGCGGGGCGATAAACTCGGCGCCGAGCCGCTTTGCTTGTGTCACTGCGCGGCGCGTTAGTTCGCTGCCGCTCACACCATTGGGGAAGCCGAGATAATTCTCGATGCGGGAACTCGTGCCCGCCTGTCCACCAGGCGCGTAACGGTCGAGTAACAGGGTCCGCAGTCCTTCGGAGGCCCCGTACACTGCGGCCGCCAGTCCGGCCGGTCCGGCGCCGACGATGAGGAGGTCATAGATATCGAACGAAGCCGAAAGCGGGCGGCCGAGGCGCTCGGCCACATCTCGAGGTTCCGGGTTGCGTAGTACCGTCGCTCCGTCTTCAAAGAAGAGTGCGGGCAGCTCATTGGCGCCAAGTCCTGCGGCATCCAGCAGCACGCGAGCGTCGGGATCTCTGGCCACATCGAGCCAGCGATAGGGAATCAGATTGCCCGCGAGAAAATCCTTAATCGCGTGGGAGCGCGGTGACCATTGGTGTCCGACCAATCGCAGGCCCTTTGCCTCGGGGAGATACTCAGCCTGCCACGCATCTAAGAGGTCGTCAATGACAGGAAAGAGACATTCCTCGGGCGGGTCCCAGGGCTTCGACAAATAGTGGTCGAGATGAGCCTCATTGATGGCCCTGATAGCCGCGTCAATGTCCGAATAGGCGGTGAGCAGAACGCGCCGCGCCAGCGGATACAGTTCGCGGGATTTGGCGAGCAGCTCGACTCCCAGCATGCCGGGCATTCGTTGATCACTGAGTACCATCGCGACGGAGTCGCCGCGAGTTTTGAGTTCGCGTACGGTTGTCAGAGCTTCCGCTCCCGAGGACGCGCTCATGATCATGTAGTTTTCGCGGTAGCGCGAGCGAAGGTCCCGGCGCACGGCCGCCAGCACTTGCGGATCGTCATCCACAGCCAGGACGACAGGTTTGCTCAATCGGCTGCTCCCGCTCCGTCCCTCTCAGCGATGGGCAGAGCAACGCGAAATTCCGTCCGGCCTGGCCGCGAGTCGACGGCAATTTCGCCCTCATTGTGGTAAACGAGGCGGCGGACAATGTCCAGTCCCAGGCCGGTACCGTGCCCAACGCCCTTTGTCGTAAAGAACGGATCGAAGATGCGCTCTCGGATCTGCAGGGGAATTCCGCCTCCGTTATCGATGACGCGCACCAGCACGCGCTGACGGTCGCGGTTCGCGAGTACCTCGACGCGACCCGATTCCGGCACCGCGTCGAGAGCATTGTCAATCAGATTGACCCAGATCTGGTTGAGTTCGCCGGCAAACCCACGCACAGGCGGAAGCCCCTCCTCCACATCCACCGAGACCGCGATCGATTTTGTCCGTGCCTTTGCCCGAAGTACCGCAACCGTGTTACTCAGGCCCTGCACCAGATCGACGTGTTCGGCAACCGTCGCCTTATCCATATGGGTAAAACCTTTGACGGCTTTAACCAGAACGGCAATACGAGTTGCGGCATCCTGAATCTCTTCTGTAAGTCGGTGAACCGAACAGCTGGCCGAGCTCCAACGCAACAGAGCATCCAACACAGGACCCTCGACCGTACCGGCCAGGCGGTTGAGTGATTCGAACGTCACATCGATTTCGGCAAGCCCATCCGCGGTCGCAGGATCAAGCCCATGATCGATAAGCCAGTCTGTAACAGCGTCTTCGCGCTCAGCCCGTTCGATGGGGGACATCACACGCTGTACTCGCCTGCCAAGACAGGAGGCGCGGGCGGCGTCAACCGCCGCGAACTGGGCATCAGTCAAACGGAACGCGGTGAGCGCACGTGCCGCGCGGTCGCATTCCTCGAGTCGCGCCTCAAGCAATGCGGCACTGCGTTCGAGCGCTGCGGCGGGGTTATTCAGTTCATGCGCCAGTCCCGCGGATAATCTTCCGAGCGAAACCATCTTCTCGTCATGCAGTTCGCTCGAAGTAAAGACGCGCGAGCGGTCGAGCATCACGTGGACGAGAATCGTCGTGATCTCATGACAGGCGCGGGCCATCGCGGGGAAGCAGTCTCGAGGTACGGACAGGAGCTCCGTCGTCTCCTCCGCAACGGCATCACCCGGAGGGCTGACCAGTCGGGAGTACGGAAGTAAGCCACCGATATCGCCGCCACGCCACTCGATGATCTTGCGAGGCCCCGCGCCGCGGTCAACGGACATCGATATTCGCCCCGTAAGATAGATGAACAACCCCGCAACGGGCGCACCCTTCGCGGTCAGCACCTCGCCTGTTTGCAGCCGTCGAAGCGAGCCGTGCTCTACAAGCCAGGTGAGTTCTTCACGCGGTGCTGCGCGCAGCGCCTTGTGGTCCGCCAACCGGTCGACGAGATCCGTTGTAGTCATCTCTGCTATGCCGGTTATCCTGCGCCAGCTGCCGCTGGAGAAACTGTGTCGCAGCCTCGACAGCGGATGATATCACGCCTAGACTGAAGCAGTCCCGAAAAGCGCGCCTGCGACGCGAGATTACGCGTGCCTCGATCGACTTTGAAAAATACGGAACATACTGCGGCCCAGCCGCTCGCGGAAACAATTATGCTTTGTCCTAGTGCTGGAAAACTTCCGTTTGAAAGTGTTCCGTGCCGTTGCCGAGCACCTGAGTTTTCGAAAGGCCGGAGAGGCACTCTATGTTAGTCAACCAGCGGTAACGCTGCAAATTAAAACTCTCGAAGAAGAGATTGGAATCAGGCTCTTTGAGCGCCGGTCCTCGGGCGTACAGCTAACGCGAGCGGGAGAAGTTCTGCTCAGATATGCCAATGA
>JAFAUR010000418.1 GCA_019243205.1 Acidobacteriaceae bacterium
TCGTCTTTGACATCGGCGAACACAGTCGGAGCAACGAAGTAGCCGCGCTCGCCGACACGCTCTCCACCGCACATGAGCTTGGCGCCTTCCTTCTTCCCGGCGTCTACATAGCCGAGAATTTTTTGGAACTGATCGCTGTCGACTTGCGGGCCCTGTTCCGTCTTACGATCAAGCGGATCGCCGACGGTGCGGCGCTTGGCGCGTTCGGTGCTGCGTTCGACGAACTCGTCGTAGGCCTTCTCTTCCACGAAGACGCGCGAGCCCGCGCAACAGCACTGGCCCTGGTTGAAGAAGAGGGCGAAGTGCGAACCTTCGATCGCTTCGTCCATATCCGCATCGGCAAACACGATGTTCGGGCTCTTGCCGCCCAATTCGAGAGTGACGCGCTTGAGGTTGCTCTCGGCCGCGGCCTTCATGATCAAGTGGCCAACCTCCGTGGACCCCGTGAATGCCACCTTATCGATATCCATATGGTTGGCCATAGCGGCACCGGCGGTAGGACCATAGCCGGAAAGAATGTTCACGACACCTTCCGGGAAACCGGCTTCGAGTATGAGTTCTCCTACGCGCAGAGCGCTTAGGGGCGTCTGCTCGGCCGTCTTCAGGACGACGGTGTTTCCACAAGCGAGCGCCGGAGCGAGTTTCCAGGCCTGCATCAACAATGGAAAGTTCCAGGGAATGATCTGGCCGACAACGCCAACGGGCTCGTGCCGCGTGTAGCAGAAATAATTTCCGCTGATCGGAATCGTCTTGCCCTGGATCTTGTCCGCCCATCCGGCGTAATACCGATAACAGCCAATTACCAATGGCAGATCCGCCGTTCGCGCCACATGGCGAGGCTTGCCGTTATCGAGCGATTCCAGAGTCGCAAGTTCGTCGACGTTCTGTTCGATCAGGTCGGCAAGGCGGTTCAGGAGTCTGCCGCGCTCGCTGGCAGACATTCGCCGCCACGCGGATTTCGAGTGGAATGCCTTACGAGCAGCTTTGACAGCAAGATCCACGTCCGCGGCGTCAGCCTCCGCAACGTTTGCCAACACTTCGCCGGTCGCGGGGTTGATTGTTTCGAAGGTCTTACCTGAGACGCTTTCGACCCATTTGTTATCTATCAGAATCTTCGTTTGTTTAATTGGGATCTTTGTACTACTCGGTTCGGTAAGAACAGTGGCCATGGTTCTCCTTTACTGCGTTCAGATCTGAGAAGACCTGACACGCTGCCATCATACGCCATGTTTGTGAGCACTAATCGGAAATCCGAACTCGCTTCCACTTTTTGCCGACGCGAAGAACGAGAACGCCTGGTGCCGCGGGCAGGAGCAGATCCTTACGAACGGCGCCGTCCACTTCAACTGCGCCGGCCTTTATCTTCCGCGTCGCGTCCGTAACGCTATCGGCAAGTCCGGTCTGTGCCAGCAGTTTATCGATACGGATGCCTTTTTCAGTAAGCGCCCCAGGCGGAACATCGACGGTATCCGTGTCGCTTGGCTCGAGGCCCTGGCGCACTTCGCGATCGAACGCTTCGCGTGCGGCTGCCGCCTCCGCCTCGGAATGAAAGTCCGCGACAATTCTCTGCCCCAGTTCCATCTTTGCTTCCATTGGGTCGCGCAACCCGGAAGCGATATCGCCACGCAGACGCTCAATCTCCGAAACCGGCATGTCCGTCAGCAGCTCATAGTAGCGATACATCAGCTGATCGCTGATGCGCATCACCTTAGCGAACATGACTTTCGGCGGCTCCGAGATGCCGATGAAATTGCCTTTGGATTTCGACATCTTCTCGACGCCGTCTATCCCTTCGAGAATAGGTACGGTCGCGACAATTTGCGGAAGCTGACCGGAGTCTCGTTGCAGATCGCGTCCCACCAGTAGATTGAACTTCTGATCGGTACCGCCCATCTCGACATCGCACTGCAGGGCGACGGAATCATACCCTTGCGCGAGAGGGTACAGCAGTTCATGCACGGAAATCGGGCTGTTCTCACGAAACCGCTTACTGAAGTCATCCCGTTCCAGCAATCGTGCAACGGTGTACTTCGAACAGAGACGGATGACATCTTCGAAGCGAAGCGGTTCCAGCCACTTGCTGTTGAAGTCAACGACGGTCTTCTCAGGATCAAGGATTTTGAAGACTTGTGTCCGATACGTTTCGGCGTTCCGTTCGATATCTTTGCGCGTCATAGGCGGGCGCGTGATGTTGCGGCCGGTGGGGTCACCTATTAACCCCGTCATATCGCCGATCAGAAAAATGACCGTATGGCCAAGGTCCTGGAAATGGCGCATTTTTCGGAGCAGCACCGTGTGCCCGAGATGAAGATCGGGCGCTGTGGGATCGAAACCCGCTTTGACGCGCAAAGGACGGCCGGTTTTTACGGAACTCGCCAGGCGCTCGCGCAATTCCTCCTCACGGATCAGCTCGGCCAAGCCTTTCTTCAGGTAAGTAAGTTGTTCGTCAACTGGCGGAAAAGACGTTTCGTTCAAGAGCCTATTGTAGGAAGCCGGTCAGGATTTGATCCAGTTTGCAATGTCGTTGATGACGCCGAGGCCGACGTGGCCGGGTTTCGAGTACTCGGCAGGTGAGCTGCGCTCCGTTCCCGGCACGAGGAAATGATTCAGGTTTGGGTAGATACGCACAGTTGCATTGCGATCGGCAGCCAGCGCTGATTTCCATCGATTCTCGTCTTCCGCCGGCACCTCAAAATCGCGTCCACCTTCGATAACCAGTACGCGGCAGCGCAGCGCTCGGGTTTGCGCCACCGGATCGTACCATTTCAGGTCGAGCCAGTAGCTGGCGGGTAAACCGAGGTAGAAACCCGTCTCACCCGAATGGATCGCTTTGATACCCGCAACTTGGCGCTGGAGATCTGCGAGTTGTTGACTATTCGCGCCTGCTTGCCGGCTCTGCTCTGCAATCACGTCTTCCAGCGGCCGAAGATCGGCCGCCAAAATCACAACTCCCGCAACGTGGCCATCTTTTGTCGCAATCCGAGGCGCGAGGTATCCACCAAAACTGTGACCCAGCAGGAATATCTGGTTCCGATCCACTTCGGGCTGCCTGCGAATCAGGGCGAGAGCCGACAGCGCATCATCGACGGTCTCCGCCTCAGGCGTAAAGCCTTCCAGACTTGGAGGCGGACGGTACGAGAAGGTGCGTTTGTCGTACCGAAGCACGACGATGCCCCGCGAGGCGAGTCCCTCGGCGAGATCTCGAAACGGCTTATAGGCAAAAGCGGTTTCATCGCGATCGCTTGGACCGGAGCCCTGTACGAGCACGATCGCCGGATGGGGACCGGGCGTGACCGGAAAAGTTAACGTGCCGGGCAAGGTAAAGTTTCCGGTCACTACATTAACCGCACGCTCCCGAAAGCTTGCGGCAACGCTGTACTCCGGTCGCACCCAAGCGGTCGGGGCTGGACCCGCGGCCGGCGACGGTTCATTCGGCTGCGCCGGCTGAAGAAAAAGGCCGGCGACTTTGCCGGCCGGGTCGACACTGATGACGAGGTTGAAGGTACCCGCGGGAAACCTGCCGGGGAAAACGACTGCGGTTACATCCTGGACTCTCTCAGTCGCCGGCGATCCAAAGCTTTGCGGCTTTCCCAGTTGCGCGATCTGAAGACCCACCTGACGTCGAAGCGCTTCTTCGCTCAAAGCAGCCAGCATTTGCTGATCGAACATGGCTCGCAGCTCTGCGTAGTTGCCTACCAGCAGAAGGTTCAAAGCCCGCCGCGCAATCGCGGTAGGATCTCCGGCGGGTTGCGCGTAGGCGATCACAAGGAGCAGAAACGCGAACCCGATCGATCTCCGGATGTTATTCATCGATCCAGCCTCAATTATCCGTTTCGGCGAAAATCGCAGGGTCGAGTAAGATATGTTGCTTGTACCTAAATGGTTCTACACCCAATCGATTGGATCATCGCGACGGTTTGCGTTCTCATCTGCTTTCTTCCAGCGCTTGCTTTCGGAAAACGCTCAGGGAAGAGCACGTCTGAGTTCTTTGCTTCCGGCCGTTCGGTGCCCTGGTGGTTAGCGGGCATATCACTGGTGGCGACAACTTTTTCAAGTGATACGCCAAACCTGGTGGCCAATATCGTCCGGACGCAGGGAGTTGCAGGCAATTGGCAGTGGTGGGCTTTCACACTCACTGGCGTAGCCACGGTTTTCTTTTACGCGCGGTTGTGGCGGCGATCGGGCGTTCTGACCGATCTCGAGTTCTATGAATTACGATACTCGGGCAGGTCTGCGAGCCTCGTGCGCGGTTTTCGCGCTGTGTATCTTGGCTTGCTGTTTAACTGCATTATCATGGCGACCGTTGATTTAGCGGCGGTCAAAATTGCCAGCGTGCTTTTTGGATTGAGCCGCTGGGAAACCCTGCTGGGAGTCGGTCTTTTGAACGTCGTCTTCGCGGCTCACTCCGGACTCTGGGGCGTTTTGGTCATCGACATGTTCCAGTTCTTCATCAAGATGGCGGCGGTGATTGCGGCGGCTTACTTTGCCGTTGAATTGCCGGTTGTGGGTGGTTTACATGGATTGGTCAGTAAACTCTCGGCGAGGCCGGGGCCGGGAGGGCTGAACTACCTTTCGATGCTTCCTGACTTTCGGGATAACTGGCAGCTCGCCGTTGCAGTGTTCATCATGCCGCTGGCGATACAGTGGTGGGCCGTGTGGTACCCCGGAGCCGAACCGGGCGGCGGAAGCTATGTCGCGCAACGGATGCTCGCTTCGAAATCCGAAAAAGATTCGTTGGGAGGAACACTGTTCTTCAATCTCGCCCACTACATCCTGCGCCCATGGCCTTGGATACTCGTCGGACTTGCTTCACTGATCGTCTATCCGACAACGCAGGACATCCACAAGGCGTTTCCCAATGTCGACAGTTCCCTGATGGGACCCGATGTCGCCTTTCCGGCGATGCTGAAATTCCTTCCCGCGGGATGGATCGGGCTTATGGTCGGCGGGCTCATCGCCGCTAATTCCTCGACGATTCTGAGCCACCTCAATTGGGGCGCCTCTTACCTGGTGCATGACTTCTACCGTCGCTTTCTTCGTCCCGCGGAATCGGAGAAGCACTACGTTCGCGCCGGCAGAGCGGCGACGGTTCTTTTGTTCGTTCTCTCGTCTGCGCTCGTGTTCGTATTGCAGACTGCCCAACAGAGTTTCTATCTCATCTTGCAAGTGGGCGCGGGAACGGGGCTCCTGTATCTGCTCCGCTGGTTCTGGTGGCGGATCACGGCATGGTGCGAGATCGTCGCCATGGTCACTTCGTTCGGGATCTCCGTCGTGTTTCTGTTCCTGAATAAGCGGGGACTGGTTCTGAGCGCAGATCAGCAACTGCTCATAACTGTGATTGTGACAACAATCTGCTGGGTGGCGACCGCATACCTGGGCCCGCGCACAGATCCGCAAACGCTCATCGATTTCTATTGCAAGGTTCGTCCGTTCGGCCCCGGCTGGACTCGTTTCCGCGTAGCTGCTGGCGTTTCCAAAGAAGAAGCGGCAGCGTGGGCCAGAACAGATAACATCCCGCTCGCACTCTTGGGATGGGTAACGGGAAGCGTTTTGATCTGGGCTGCCTTGTTTATGGTCGGTAATTTTTTATACGGCCGGTACGGCTACGCCGGCGCGCTCCTGGCGGTCACAATCGTCTCGGGAACGGTACTCATCAACGTGATCCGACGCTTGTGGACGTAAACACGGCTGCGTCTGGTAGAACGGGGCATGCCAGCTCTCATCGAATACAACGAAGCAAGTCCGGAAGTGCGGGCCGTCTACGACGACATCATGACGACGCGGAAAGTGGACGCGGTGAACAATTTCTGGAAAGCACTCGCTCGCAATCCGGACGTGCTCCGCAGGACGTGGGAATCGATTAAAACGATCATGCCTCCGGGAAAGCTCGATGCGCTAACGAAGGAGCTGATCTATCTGGCCGTCAGTGCCACGAACGAATGCCCATACTGCCTGGCGTCGCATTCGGCCTCTGCGAGGAACAAAGGGATGACGGACGAGATTTTCGGCGAATTTATCGCGGTGGTCGGCCTGGCAAACCAGAACAACGCGCTTGCCGCTGCCTACCAGGTTCCAATTGACGACCAGTTCAAACTTTAGATGCGCGGCGAATGCAAACGCGCATGGAGCTTTGTGACATCATAAACGGATCTTGTCCGCGACGAGCACGGGCATTCCCGGAGAGGCTTCCCTCTCGCATGGACTGCGTAAAGAACTCGGGCTGCGCGATCTCGTATTCACGCAGATCCTGTGCGTGGTCGGGTCCAGTTGGGTCGGAGTCGCTGCGAAATTAGGCCAAGCTCACCTCGTCTTCTGGCTTGCCGGCATCGTGTTCTTCTATCTCCCTCTTGCCGCGGTCGTGATCCATCTGAATAAGCTGCTGCCGCTCGAGGGCGGGCTGTATCAATGGGCCAAGGCTGCGTTCGGACCATTTGTCGGCTTCATGACCGCCTGGAATTTGTGGATGTACGCCTTGATCTGCGTCCCAACAATACTGTTCGTCATTCCGACGGATCTGTCTTACATCCTGGGACGCGGCGCGGAGTGGATCCCGTCGAACCGATTAGCCACGTTTTGCCTCACGGGGCTGGTGATGGTGGCCATCGCCGCCGTTGCCATTCGAGGTCTGAAGGTTGCGAAGTGGCTGCACACCGGCGGAAGCGCCATGATCGTCACCGCCTATCTCATTCTGTTGGGGCTTCCGCTCGCGCTGAAGGTCGCCGGTAAGCATGTGGATTACACGTCATTCCCTCTCCAGGCTCCGCGATTGAGCTGGCTCAGTGTCGCCGTCTTCGGGCAGATGACCGTAGGTGGTTTGAGCGGCTTCGAATACGTAGCGATTATGGCCGGTGAATGCAGGAGCGCGGCAAAAACAATCGGCCAGTCGGTTGTACTCTCGGCTCCGATCATTGCATGCATGTTCATTCTCGGGACCAGTTCCGTTCTCGCGTTCGTGGGCAGCAGGCCAATCAACTTGATCGGACCTATTCCGCAAACCTTCCGCCTGGCATTTGGCGAAACAGGCCCCGGCGCATCGATTGCGCCTTTCGCGATTGTGCTGCTTCTGGGGCGCGCCGTTGCGGCAGCCAGTCTGATCTTCACCGGCCTCACGCGTCTGCCCATGACAGCAGGGTGGGATCACCTTCTGCCAAGTTGGTTCACGGTTCTTCATCCGCGCTCGAAGGCTCCCGTCAACTCGATTCTGTTTGTTGGAACGGTGATCATGCTGCTAATCATCTCCAGCATGTTGGGTGTCCATGAACAGGAAGCTATGCAACTGCTTCAGAATGCCTCAAACGCGCATTACGGGATTGCGTACGTTCTGCTCTTCGCGTTGCCCTTGTTCGCGACGGCGCACTTTCGCCGGATGCTCCCGCGATGGCTGCAGGCCGTCGCACTCGCGGGATTTTTGTCCAGTATCGTGGCTGTGCTAATCGCGATTTATCCAATCGTGGATGTCGAGAGCCGACTGAGTTACGCCTGTAAGATTGGGGCGGTTGTAGCGGGCAGCAACCTGCTCGCTGTCCTCATTTATCGGCGGGTAAGGACAAAGGCCAATTTGGTAAAGGTCGCCGCCGGAAACATTTCTGCTTAAAATGTTTTTGTGAACCCGGGGCGCACAATGCCTGGAGGGCGCGCGGACCGCGACGCCTTGCCTAAAGGAGACGCTGGCCGGTGCCTGTGCAGATGGTGTGGTCTTGAAGTCCCTCCCGGACGCTTTACATTTTGTTCGGAGTGGTGCGTAGAGGAATGGAAACTACGGACTGATCCCGGCCACTTGCGCGAACGGGTGTTCCAGCGAGACCGCGGAATCTGTGCGGCGTGCGGCACGGATTGCGTCGCCGTGTACCGGGATTTGAGACGGCTGCGCGGAGCCGCGCGAAAGAAAGCCTGGGCCGACTGGGGCTGCCGCGGACGAAAGACTTTGTGGGATGCGGACCACATCGTTCCAGTCGCGGAAGGCGGCGGCGAATGCGATCTGTCGAATATGCGGACGCTGTGTCTGAAGTGTCACCGCATCCGCACGAAAGCGCTTAGAGAACGGCTCCGCAACCAATCGGTTCAGACTCGCTGAGCGCGTACACGCTCGAAGGCGATTGATTTTCCGTAGACATCCCTGAAAATCTTCGCCGATTCATTCGCCGCCCAGATTTCAAGATCCGTGTCCTCATCCCCGCTTACAAGGATGTTGACCGTGCCGTTTCGGAGTACACTGCTGACGTCCTTCACTTTCTGCTCGTGCCCGCGATCGAGATTATCTGCCAAACGCAGTATCGGAGCCAGGCAGAGGACCAGGCGTTTTGCTTCAGCATCGAGCGCCTGGTAATGCGAATGCCGGGACTGAGGCATCGATTTCCGATGAAAGCGGCAGAGGGCGGCAATTGTGAGCCGCTCGCGATCCGTAAACCCCGGCATGTCGGAGTTGGCGACCAGGTACGCCGAGTGTTTGTGATGTCCGGTCCCGCTGACGAAGTGACCGATGTCGTGGAGGACACCGGCTGCCTCCAGCAGTTTTCCGGCGGCAGGCTGCAACTGGTGAATCGGTTGCAGCACTTCGAACAACCGTAGCGCGAGCGAGGCAACGTGTCTGACGTGTTTACCAGAGACATTGTACCGCTTTGCCATCGCTTCAACCACCTGGCGTTGTTCTTTCGATAATCTCGTCAGCTCGCTACCTACACGCCGGGCAACGAGATCGGCAATGATTCCGTCGCGCACGCCGGCCGCGCAGTAATACAACGACTTGAGCTCAAACAGCTCCATCGCACGGAGGAACACGGCAGCACCGCCGATCACGATTTCAGCGCGTCGCGGACCAATCCCGGTGATTTTTCGGCGGCCCGACACATCGCTCCTGATCAGCACTTCAAACAGATCGCGAACCTGAGTCAGGCTCGTCTTCATTCGGTCGGCTTCATCGCGTTTTGTGCGTGGCAGTTGGTTAGCAACAGAGATGATGGCTGCTGCTGTGGCGGAGGTCGCGATGGCGCGATCGAACCGCTCGGCGCCATGCTGCCTATGAAATGGAGCAAGCTTCTCCTCGACATAGCCCGTCATGCGGTGCAACTCATCGAACCGAGCAGGATCGCTTTTGAGAAACATCTCGGTCAGCCGCACAGCCCCCAACGGTTTGGATACAGCATCGATCAGCTGGCCGGCCTGGCTGATGATCAATTCAGCGCTTCCACCGCCGACGTCGATAATGAGCGTCCGCTCCTTAGGTCGCGGCCAGCGCGCTTCAACGCCCAGGTGAATGAGCCGGGCTTCTTCGGGACCGGAGATGATTTCGACGTTCGTGCCCAATGCCTCGCTCGTTCGCTGGAGGAACTCATGCTGGTTATCGGCGTCCCGCACAGCACTGGTCGCAACGGCGCGGACTCCAACTACTCCGAGCCCCTTGTAAGCCACAGCCATCCGCTGGAGGTTGGCAGCCAGAAAATCTAATGCGTCTTGACTGATTCGCCCAGTCTGAAAAACACTCGCGCCGAGACGCGTGACCTGCCGGTCTTGCGCGAGAATCTTCGTCTCGCCATGACTTGCCTCGGCGGCCATCATGCGTACCGAATTACTTCCTATGTCGATCGCAGCATACCGCGCCATATTTGTTTGATAACAGCCGTGGACGCAGTCGTCAATTAAGATTCAGTGAATTTCCACAGCACGACGGTGATCGAACGAGGTTCCATAATGGAGAGATATATGGAATCTCTTTTGACCATAGCCGGGCGCCAGTTCCGATCCCGTCTTTTCGTCGGGACGGGCAAGTATCGGACAAAAGCTTTAATGGCCCGGTGCCACCAGGAGTCCGGCACAGAAATGGTCACTTTGGCCGTGCGCCGTGTCAATCTATCGGACCGTTCAAAAGAATCGGAGCTCGACTACATCGATCGATCGAAGATTCACATATTGCCCAACACGGCAGCTTGCTACACAGCGGAGGATGCGATTCGGACCGCCCGGCTGGCACAGGAAGCCGGTTTGTCTAACTGGATCAAGCTGGAAGTTATTGGAGATCAGAGGACGCTTTTCCCGGACAACGAGGGATTGCTTTACGCCACTCGGGTCCTGGTGAAAGAAGGCTTCGTGGTGCTTCCCTACACAACCGACGATCTGGTCAACGCGCGCAAGCTGATCGACGCAGGCGCGGCGGCAGTGATGCCGCTGGCAGCCCCGATCGGTTCAGGCCTAGGCATCCAGAACGCCACGAACCTGAAGATATTGCGTGAAGCAATCACTGAAGTTCCGTTGATTGTGGATGCGGGCGTGGGAACCGCTTCTGACGCGGCGATTGCGATGGAACTGGGTTATGACGGAGTGCTGTTGAACACTGCAATCGCGGAGGCTGAGGATTCCGAGCGCATGGCTCATGCGATGAAACTCGCTGTCGAAGCGGGCCGGCTCGCTTTTCTGGCTGGTCGCATGCCAAGACGCGAGTACGCCGTTGCCAGCAGTCCGGTGGTGGGAACTATCGCGTAGTTAGCTCAGCGTCATCTCCCCTCGAACGCGGCGGGTGCACGATGAGCGGAAGGACAATTGATACCGCAAGCACGACAGCGATGATTCGCAGCGCGCCTCCATATACTCCAGTGGATTGGCGCATCTGCGCGACCAGAATGGGGCCGAAGACGCTCGCGAAACTCCAGGCAGTGAGCATAAGGCCATAAATCGGCCCGACGTTCCTCGAGCCGAAATAATCCGCTGCAAACGCCGGCATGACGCCGAACCCCCCTCCGTAGCACATCAGGATGATGAACGCTACCGTTGTCACCAAAAATACGGAGTGCACGTTCGGAAACAGAAAGAACAGCACTACCTGGAGGCCGTACATGACGACAAACGTCATCCGGCGTGTCACGATGTCGGAAAACCAGGCCCAGAAAACTCGACCGACAGCGTTGCCGATGGAAACAATTCCTACCATGCCGGCGGCTACGATGGCCGAGACCTTGGCAAACTCCTGGAACATCGGCGCTTCTTGGGAGATTACCGAGATTCCCGCCGAGGTGTTGAGGAAAAGCAGGAGCCAGAGCGCCCACCACTGCCACGTACGAAGAGCTTCTCCCAACACGTAGTCCCGTGTGGCGCGCTCCGCAATTTGCGCGGCACTCGGAGACCAACCGGCCGGTTTCCATCCAACCGGGGGGTTTTGCATGAACCATCCAGCGATGACGGTCACAATCAGGTAAGCGATTCCGAGATAGGCAAAGGTTCTCAGTACGCCTACCGACAATATCAACCGACTCGCGACTGGCGCCGTAACCAGAGCGCCCGCTCCGAATCCACCAACGGCGATTCCGGTGATCAGTCCACGACGATCAGGAAACCATTTCACCAGCACAGCCACTGGCACGATATACCCGAACCCAAGCCCCACACCTCCGATTACTCCGTAGCTGAGGTACAGCCAACCAAGATTTCCGTTTGTGAAGCTTGCCAAAAATACTCCAACACCGTAGAGAACACCGCCAGTGACGGCCACTATCCGGGGACCCGAACGGTTCAACCAGAGGCCCGCGAAAAACGCGGCGAACCCCAGAGCGAAGATCGCGATCGTGAAAGTAAGAGTTACCTGCGAGATGGTCCATCCGAATTGTTTGGCCAGCGGAGTTCGGAACACGCTCCATGCATATACAGCGCCCAGAGCAATTTGCATGAAAACTCCGGCAACAGCAATCACCCACCGCTTCTGCGTCGTGGTCCTTACAGTGGATGCTTCCGCGCCGGCGCGCATGGATCTGGAGTGGACGTCAAGGTCGCTCATAGTCGGTCAGCTGAAGAATGAACCTATCACTTTTTGACGCCGAAGCGGTTGCGATTTGCTCGGCCATTTCGTTATGTTGGTACCTCGAATTTCACGGGGCAACTCGTTTCCCGTTCGGAAAAAATACTTGTGTTCCAACACACCTGCCTTAGTCCACTATTGAAAAGGACAGTAATATGAAGCGTTTGCCGAAGATTACCGATTGGCCGGTTCTTAAGCAGTTGCAGCGAAACGATCCTCACGGCTTAGGCGATACGGCGAAATCGAATCGCTCGAAATCATTGGCTCCGCGGACGCGGCATGCGGATCGTGTTGTCCGGTCAGTGTGTCCCTACTGCGCCGTGGGCTGTGGACAGCTGATTTACGTCAAAGGCGATCGCATCCTTGACATCGAAGGTG
>JAFAUR010000557.1 GCA_019243205.1 Acidobacteriaceae bacterium
GCATGAGACTGGCCGCAATTCCTCCCACAAAGATCTTGTCCGCATGACCGTTAGCAACTTTCAGAGCGAAATCAATGCTCTGCGAGATGCGCGCAAATTCGAAGGAGAAAAGCGTTGTGATGTAGATGCGGTCCCATGCAGTGCCGAGAACGGATGCATCTTCGCCCTTTATGAACTTTACCTTGTCCCGCTTGCCGTCTGGCCCGTGGTATTGAGCGAGCTTCATCAGGCCAAGCGGAGGGTATTTGTTCTTGTAGTTAGGCTCAATCAGCAGGATGTTCTTGTTAGCCATTCGAGATCAGGCGGATCTTTCCCTTTCCGCGGGCAGTTCGGAGAATCTCAAGCGCTTTCTTCGCGCCCGCCTCTCCGCCGAGTCCAGCGAACGTTCCGCCATTGCTCCAGTCGATGTCGAGAATGAAGTCCGAAAGCTTGTTGCTGAAATATTTCTTATCTACGGTAACCCCGCCCGCCTCATCGATAAGGTCACCCGCGATGCCCATAAGGGCATAAACGCCGACACCCTTGCAAAGCAGCGTTTTTCTTGGATTGTTCCATTTGTCCTGCAGCAGCACGGATACTGATGCCCAGAAGTCAAGCACCATCTGTGCAACTACGTCGGCGCGATACCGCTTGAGAATATCGGTTTGGGTCAGGAAGCGCTTGACCGCCGTCTGCAGTGTCCTGAGCGATGCGCGACGCTTCATTCCCGAGGTATTTCCGCCGAGGCTCACCTGATGAAACCAAGGGGACTGAGTATTGTCCTTCAGGTGAATAGCAATGAAGAGTTCGGGCCGTTCCTTTGCAAGATCCGCAACCATGCGTGAATCGTGAAAATCCAAAAGGCTCCGGCTTAGGCCCTGCACCTTCCCGTTGATTATGTTGAAAATTTCCATCTCCTCGCGATCCGTCAGTCCGAGGAAGCACATGAACGGCAGCACTAGGGAGAGGTCGTTCAGATGTCCGAGGCGGTGCTGGCAGTCGACCTGGGTAAAAACTTTGGTTTGTTCATCCGGCACGATCAGCCGGGCATAGGGCGCTCGGTCCCGCTCCACCCGCCAGGCACCATCCGTCCGCTCGCGCGCGTTAAACGTCAGCGGGATGGTCGAGCTTTTCTCGAGCTGGATGTACTTGCGGAAGTCCAGGCTATGCGCCGAATCGAAGCGTCGCTGATAACCCACACCCGTATCTTCGTTCAGAACGTCCGCGTAGCTCAATGAATACAATATGTTAGCAGGCGCGAAGCCAAGGAAGACCTCGCGCCCCGCCGAGTAGCCGACGATGCCGTCGAGAATCACATCCCAATACTAACGCAAGATAGCGACGAAACGAGCGACAAATCTGCAGCAGTTTAATGCAAGTATCGCAGCATAGCACTGCCGCAGAACGCTGCGAGTGGGCTATTTGACAAGAGATCTCAAGTACGCTACGGTATCTAAGGTTCGCATCAGTATCGCTCTGATCTATGATACTGGAAAGAACTGTGAAGCAAAGGAGCGCAGCCAACCTTCTAGATGAGCATCGCAGCCGATTCCCAAGCGCCCGTGCTCTTGACGGGTCACCATCTCATTATCGAGGGGCAAGAGATCCCAATTGAGCACCGCAGAATGCCGCTCAAAGACGTACTTCTCGACCCGGACAATCCGCGCATTAAGCACGTGGTCCGCCGCGCCGCCAAAGACGGCAAGATCGGACAGGCAGAGTTGCGGAAACTCATTCTCGAGCAGCCAGGAGTGGATGACACCTTCACGTCCATCCGTGACAACGGCGGCATCCAGGAAGCCATCTACGTTCGCTCAGACGGCCGCATCATCGAGGGAAACTGCCGGGCGGCCTCCTACATGAAACTCCACGGGATCAAGCAATCAGACCCGCGTTGGCAAACCATCCCCGCCGTCATGGTGCCCAACATCACCGAACGACAAGTCGCCGTGTTGCAAGGACGCTACCACGTCAAGGGACGGATCAAGTGGCGCGCGTACGAAAAGATCGGGCACATGCACCACATGCACACGAACCTCGGCATGGACGCAAAAGCCATCGCGCTCGCCCTCGGCATGAAAGAACCCGCCGTGATCCGTGACCTCAAAGCGTACGAAGTCATGACCGAAAAGCTCCTGCCAAAAATGAACGGGAGCGGCGGGCTTGAAAAATGGAGCTTCGTCCAAGAACTCTTCAAGCGCAAGGAACTCGCAGCATACCGCGCAAAACCGGAGAACATCGACGAGTTCGTCACCATGGTCGTCGACAAGAAGCTCAAACAAGGAACCGACGTGCGCAAGCTCGAGAAGGTCATCAAGCACGCAAGCGCGCTCAAGACACTCAAGAAAACCGGGATCGACGCCGCGATGACCATCGTCGGCAAAGCCGACCCGACCGCGGACTCCAAGACCTTCCAGAAACTCAAAGAAGCCACCACCATCCTCCAGCACCTCCAAGGCCAGGAACTCGAACGCCTCAAAGAGGACAAGCCACAACAACTCCTCAAAGAGCTCCACACCGCCATCAAGGCCGCCGCGAAAGCAGCAGGCGTGAAGCTCCAGTAAAAACTCATGCGGACAGCGACCAAGCCCGAAGCACCGCTCGTCATCGACGAGATCACCCTCGACGGGAAACGCGTGCAAGTACAGAGTATCGACCTCCCCCTCGACGAGGTCACGCTCGACCCCAACAACCCACGAATCGCCAACACCGTCGCTATCGGCATCACCGAAACAGGAGCCGCGCTCCAAGCACGGCTTGAAACACTCCTGTGGGCGGACGACGACGTCCGCGACCTGTACCGACAAGTCCTCATCAACAAAGGACTCATCGAGCGCATCATCGTACGCCCCGACCACCGCGTCGTTGAAGGAAACTGCCGCACCGTCGTGTACCGCAAGCTCCGCGAGAAACAGCCCAACGAAGCACGATGGAGAAACATCCCCGCACGCGTCCTCCCCGACGACATCGCGGACCGTGACGTCGCAATCCTGCTTGGCGAGATGCACGTCGCAGGAAAGAACACGTGGACGCCGTTTGAGAAAGCAGGACACGTGTACCGCATGCACAACGACTTCGCCCTCGTCCAAGACGAGATCGCACTGCGGTTGCGCATGTCAAAGAGCAAAGTGAACCAACTCATCAGGGCCTTCGACATGATGAAGAACCAGTACCTCCCGAAGTACCCCGGCCCGGCAAGCAGCAGGAAGTTCAGCTACTTCGAAGAAGTCTTCAAGAAACCACCGCTCCGTGACTGGATCCTCGCGACGCCCCAAAACGAGCGCCAGTTCATCGACTGGGTCGGCAAGGGACGACTCGACCAGGGCGCGCAAGTCCGCGACCTCCCCGCAATCCTCGAAGACGAGGAAGCAATCGCCGCGCTCACCAAGGACGGGTTCGCCGCCGCCCAACGCGTGCTCGCAGAGGACAACCCTGTCATCACGTCCAAGCTCTTCAAACGCATGGTCGAGATGACGGACGCACTCAGGAAAGCCCAACTCGACGACGTGCAACGCGTCCGCCAGGCCAAGAACTCTCGAGCACGAAAGATCGTCCAGGAACTCAAGGAGTCACTCGACCGCTTCACCGACCTCTGCGGAATCGAAGAGTAAAGCAAGGGCGTGCAGGAGGGAGCAAAGGATAACAAGAATGGCCAGCTATACCAGAAACATCCAAGGAACACCCGTCGAGCTCACCCTCGTCGAGGTAAGCCCGCTTGACGTCACCCTCGACCCCGGGAATCCCCGCATCGGGTTCTCCATGCAGCAACTCGCCCAAGGCGAGCGCAACGAGGGTGCGTGCACGCTGCTCCTCACGAGCCAAGAAGACACGGAAGCGCTCAAGCGCAGCATCATCGCCTCGCACGGCGTCCAGGAACCCATTTACCTGCGCGCGGACGGCACCGTCGCGGAAGGCAACCGCCGCGTCGTCGCGCTGCGCTCCGCCCTCGAACAATTCCCCAACGACGACCGGTTCGCCACCATCCCAGCCTGGCGCATCCCCGACGACACTCCGGAAAGCGTCATCCAGGACCTGCTCAATGAAGTCCACCTCGGGTCCGTACGAGGGTGGGCACCCTATGAACGCGCGTTGCAGATGACGGCACTCATCTCAAGCGGGCTTATCGAAGAAGAAATCGGGGAACGGTACCGCATGGACACGCGCGAAGTACGGCAGCACCTCGCCGCCGTCGAGTACATGCAGACCCACTACTTCCCTATCACCAACGATCCCACGGACCCCGAACACCGCACGAAATTCTCGTACTTCCTGGAGTACTGCAAGAACACCAAACTCCAAGCACACACCGGAACCATCCCGGACCTAAAAGAACGCTTCGCACGCTGGGTACGCGACGGGCGCATCGACACCGGCGCACGAGTCCGCCGACTCTCGCGCGTCCTCGATTCCACCGAAGCCACACGGCTCCTGGACGTGATCGGTTTCGCCGCCGCCGACGAGTACCTCGCAAAGCAGCACCCGGAGGAACAAGAACTCTACGCGATGCTCGAACGCGCCCGCGCACGGCTGAGCATGATGACCGTCACCGAACTCGTCGAACTCGCCGCAAGCACCGAGCGCCAAGGCATCCTGACCGCGCTCCAAGACGAGATCGCCCGGATCAGGGAAGCAGCCGCGCGACTGGAAAGCGAGGAGTGACCATCAATGCCCTCAACAACGCACCAAACCCTCCTCCTATGGGCGATACGCAAAATGACAGCGGACGGGTATGTCGTCATCGCGAAAGACGGCGCCGTGCCCGGCATCGCCGCACCGCTCCCCGCACCCCCGGTCCTGCAGAAGGTACGCCCGGACGCATGCGGCCTCGACCCGACCACGGGTCGTTTCGCGCTCGGGGAGGCAAAGACGGCCGCCGACATCGCGACACCACACACCAGGCATCAGCTCGAGACGTTCGCCAACACAATCCACAAGAGCGACGGAGCCAAGTGCCGCCTGTATCTCGCCGTCCCCCGCTCCGCAAGCACCACGCTCGACCGCGTGCTTGGCACCGTCGGACTCCTCGGCGCGCAGCAAGTGGTGCGCCTCCACATCCCCGACTGCCTGATCACAAGCGACTAACGATGAGTACCCGACACGAGAACCCACCACCGGCACTGCCGCACCAGGAGACCGGCACAGAGTTCCTGCGGGGGCGCACCGTCGCCGCGCTCTTCGATGAGCAGGGACTCGGGAAAAGCCGCCAACTCATCGACGCCATCATCCAAGAACGCGACGCCGGCAACCTCGACGGCGCGCTCATTATCTGCCCGAACACCATCAAGCCAATGTGGGGCGAGGAGATCGAGCGGTACGCGAGCGTCCCTTACGCTGTCTTCGGCTCGGGGCGAGCAGCGCGCCGCGTCGCGTTTCGCAGCCTGCGCGCGGTTTTCTACGTCATGAACTACGAGGCAGTCGCGGCAGAAATGCCCTCATTGCGCGCGCTGCTCCGCTTCAAGCGCATGGCGCTCGTGCTCGATGAGAGCCACCGCATCAAGACCCCGACCGCGAAAGTCACAACCGCGATTCAGGCACTCCGTAACGATGCTGCGCGCCGCTTCATCATGACCGGGACACCCGTGGCGAACAAGCCCGAGGACCTCTGGGCACAATATTTCTTCCTCGATGATGGCGCGAGCCTCGGCACGACGTTCGCCGAGTTCCAAACGCGCTTTGGCACCGCGCAAACCGGCTACACGCGCATCGAAGAATTGCGCGAGAGCATGAACCGACTCTCATTGCGACGCCCCAAAGACGGGACGATCGAGCTCCCGTCGAAAACCATCACGAGAGTCCCCGTGAAGCTCCAGGGAGCGCAACGGCGGATGTACGATGACTTGCGCACAACTCTCGCGCTGTGGATCAGAGACCTCACCGGCGAGGAGATCCTCACGCAGGCTGAGAACATCCTCACACGCCTCATCCGCCTTGCACAGCTCGCCTCCAATCCCGGCCTGCTCGACACCAACTACAATGAAACGCCGGCGAAGTACACCGCACTCGACGACCTCCTCGCAACATACCTCGAACCACCGTCGAGCAAAGTGATCGTGTGGACCTCCTTCGTCGGCAACATCGCAGCCCTCCAGCAGCGATACCCCCAGTACCGCCCGGTCACCCTGCATGGAGAAATGGATGGCCCTTCCCGCCAGCGCGCGGTCCGGGATTTCAAGAACGATCCAGGAGTGCGCGTCCTCGTTGCGAACCCTGCCGCTGCACGCGAGGGACTCACGCTCACCCAGGCGAGTACGGCGATTTACGTCGATCGCACGTTCAACCTCGTCGACTTCCTCCAATCCCAAGACCGCATCCATCGCCTCTCCCAAACACAGGCCTGCGAGATCATCTTGCTCGTCGCCGAGAACTCCATCGACGAGTTCGTCGATTTCAGCATTGCGCAGAAGCACCGCCTTGCCCGGTATACGCAATCCGACACCTACGATATCAGTCCCGACGACCTCGCACTCCAAAAGCCAGACCTGCTCCGCGCCCTGATCGCCCCCGGTGCCAACAGCGACTAGAGGCGCCAGCGCCTGAAACTCAACGCCACGACGGTTCTGGATGCGAGGGCGGACGAAACTGCCAGACGTGAGAACAACGCCTCGTTCATCGCTCGATTCCGCACAGCTCGGTGAAGTGTGTGAGCGAATCGGAGAGTTCCTGCACGATTTTACGCGCGCGGGAGTTCCGTGATTTGCGCACGCGTTGAACCTCATCTAGCTGTGCCTTCTTGAGTGCTTCCGTCATCTCAATCATCCGTTTGAAGAGCTTGGACGTGATGACTGGGTTGTCCTCGGCAAGCGCGCGCTGCGCTGCCGCAAATCCGTCGGTGGTGAGCGCCGCGATCGCCTCTCCGTCATCGAGGATCGCGGGAAGGTCGCGCAGTTGGGCACTCTGGTTAAATTTGTCCGTACCGACCCAGTCGATGAATTGTCGTTCGTTGTTCGGGTTGGCGAGGATCCACTCCCGCAGCAGCGGTTTCTTGAAGAGCTCCTCGAAGTAGCTGAATTTCCTGCTGCTGCCGGGTCCCGGGTACTTGGGGAGGAATCGTTGCTTCATCATATCGAAGGCACGGATAAGTCGGTTGACTTTGGACTTTGACATGCGCAGGCGGACCGCGATCTCCTCTTGGACAAATCCGAAGTCGTGGTGCAGGCGGTACACGTGGCTCGCCTTCTCGAATGATGTCCAGGTGTTCTTTCCGGCGACGTGCATCTCGCCAAGCAGGATGGCCAAATCGCGGTCAGTGATATCTGCGGGCAGCACCCGGGCAGGGATGGTCCTCCATTGTTCTGCTGCTGGTTGGCATTCGCGCAATTTGCGATAGACGACGGTGCGGCAGTTTCCCTCAACCACTCGTCCATCGGGGCGAACGATGATGCGTTCGACGAGCCCTTCGTTGATGAGAACCTGTCGGTAGAGGTCCCGGACAACAGCATCGTCCCAGAGCAGAGCTTCAAGGCGCGCTTGCAGCGCAGCGCCTTGGTGGGTGATGGCGAGGGCGACATCTGCGATGCGGGGATTGTGGGGGTCAAGCTGGACCTGCTTAAGGGGCAGACCGACGCTTTGCACTTGCACACGCTTGCCGTCGAGCGCGATTTCCTCAACCACGAGCGGAGAATCAGTATTGGGCGCGATGGACATCGAAGTGGTTCCTAATGCGGGTTTTCACGCCGCCCATTTTGCGGCGGATTTGATTACGGTGAACAACTCCTGCAGGAGCTGCTTCTTTTCTTCTTTTTGAACGCTCTAAGTTCTGGCTTTTGAGGTGTCGCAGACGGTGTTGGTGGCTTTATTGCAATCGACGCGTCGCCGCCACAATGGCCAGTTGCGCATGCTGGCACTCTATCAACTGATTTCTTGCGACTTGTGGAAATGTGGGTTGATCGGGATGCAGCGGAAACCGGGAGGGAACCAAAACTTTTGTCGATCCAGAGGTTGCCAGTCATCCGCCGATTGCGCACCATTGCAATCGGGAACGGGACGGAAACTCAAGTGCCGATTCAACTAGGGAGGGATTGAGCCGTTTGCGTCAAGCGCTTAGGGTGACGACCGTCTTTACGCCAATAGCGTCCACGATCTCTTGGAGCCTCGCAAATTCCGACCGTCTGGAAATCGTTTTCCTCGTACCGGCTGATCGCCTGCTTGCTAATTCAGAGGCGATTGGCCAGTTAGTTTGTCAAATGCCTTTGCCGATCCGCAGCTTCATGATGAACGGCGCGATTTCCTCCAGCCGTTCGATTCTGAGGAGACAACTATCGTCGGACCATCGGGCCCTCGGGATAGTTCGGCCTTGGCAATTTTAGGCCGCAACGTTTAATCGTCGTGGGTTCTGGATCCGAGCCCACGTGTTGCGATCGGTGGGCAATGGATTCACCCGCCCTGTTTCCTGACTGATGAATCCGCCGTGATACACGATTTCGCCGTGCCGGAAGAGCCGTGCGAGCATGGCAAGAGCGTGCTGCGCCAGCATCGAGTTGATATAGGGCTCTTGCCGTATAAGCGATTCCGCTGCGCTGCAGGCCGGAAGCGTATCGCGCGCATCCAGCTTGGCATTGACAATCTGCGGAAAGAGTTCGTCAACGCAGCGAAGCCGCAT
>JAFAUR010000576.1 GCA_019243205.1 Acidobacteriaceae bacterium
GCCGCGCAGGCGCTGTACGGGGTGACCATGCAAGAACCCGGGGTCTCACGGCTCGTGTCAGTGAAGTTTGACGCAGTGCAGACCGAACGAAAACCGAGAGCCGCGTCAACCGTGAAAGAGGAAGAGCTCGAACCGGTTTTGGCCTGACTTATCGCCATTTTAACCGGTAATTTAACGTGTTTTCTTGGAAATTAATTCCGCTTTGTGCGAAGAGACGCTAAAATTCCTGAACGCGTCTCGAAGTCCCCAGGAGAACAGATGAACTTTTCTCTCGCAAAGCTGGCTGGCATCGTCGTTGCTATGATCGCCACCGTTATTCCAGCAAACGCCACGCTTACCCTTACACAAGCGGCGATCTCTGACGGCTTTACTCTTTCGACATTCGTCAGTGGGTACAGCGCTCAGTATGGTCCTCTCGCGCAAGGAATATCCTCAAACGGGCAGGTCATTACGGGAAGCCTTTTGAACACCAAGATCTACGTTTTTGACGATGTCGACGGACAAAAGCTCTCGAATGCGGTGAATTCCGTGAGTTATACATGCATTACCGGCAATTGTAACTTTGCGATGGCTACAGCCGGGAGCCAAGTTTACGGAGCGCAGCTGCAGGGTGGGGTTTACGAAAAGTTCAATAGCGACGGAACATTCGCTCCTATTGCGAGCCTGCAAGCGGCCGGTCTTCGAGACAACCTAGGCATGTGGGGAAATCCAGTAAACGGGCATATCATATCTGCGAGCACGCAAGGGCTGGTGGACATCGATCCGGTTGCGGGGACCTTTCGAGTGATTGTCCCGAATATTTTCCCGGACGGCGTCACCGTTTCTCCGGATGGAACGATCGCGTACGTTGAAAACGGAGGAACGATCCAGTCCTATAACATCGCTACCGGTGCTCTGCTACACACTTATGCCACCGGTCACAGCCCGGACGGAACAGGCGTCATATCGAGCAACAATAATCTGAACGGTGACGTGATCGTGAATAATAACGACGGCACGGTAGGCCTGCTGGATCCGACAAAGGCGAACGGCGATCCGAGTCAGTTTGTCATCATTGCCAACAACGGAACCCGCGGAGATTTTGTCTCGCCGGATTTGAACAACGGTACGCTGTTTCTTTCTCAGACCGACCAGGTGGCGCGGCTATCTTGCGGTCCCGATTGTTCCATCGGCGGAGTTCCATCGACGACGCCCGAGCCGGCAAGTTGGGCGCTGTTCGGCGCAGGTCTGGTCAGTGTCGAGTGCTTGCGGCGCCGGGTAAATCGTAGAGCGTAGTTGAGAATAGTGGATGTTCATGCGAGCATCCCTTCTCTTCCTGACCAGCGCAGCGCTGCTCCTGTCGGCCTCGGAACATCCACCCAATCCACAGGTGCGGCAGATCGTAGACTCAGTCTCGGCTGAACGCATCGCGGAAATACAGAAGAAGCTCGGCAATTTCGGAACGCGGAACATCTATTCGGCAACGGACGATCCGAATCATGGTGTCGGCGCAGCCCGCGAATGGATCGCGGCACAGTTCCGCAGCTACAGTCCCCGGCTCCAGGTCTCATTCGACAAGCATCGCCTTAAGGGAGATCCGAAACAGCGATTTTTCAAGAATGTGGAGATCTGGAATGTGATTGCAGTTTTGCCCGGTACGAGTGAACCGGACCGGCACGTCATTGTCAGCGGACATTACGACACAATCAACCTGACTTATAAGACAGGTCCGGATGGCAAGCGGGAGTTGGACAACGAAGCAACAGTCGCCGCGACGGCGCCGGGTGTTACCGATGATGGCAGCGGAACGGCCGCGGTCATGGAACTGGCACGCGTGATGAGTCAACACCAGTTTCGGAAAACGATTGTATTCATCGCATTTGCCGGTGAAGAATACGGGCTTTTGGGAAGTGGATTCTATGCCGAAGATGCGGCTCGGGATCATCGCGTCATAGAAGGTGTTTTCAACAACGACATCATCGGGAGCGATGTTACAGGCAACGGGGAGATGAGTAATCGCTATGTGAATGTTTACTCGGCAGACCCGGAGGATTCTACCTCCCGCGAACTGGCTCGCTATTTAAAAGAGATCAACAGCCGCTATCAACCGGGGTTTGATATCAGCCTGGTCTTCAGGCACGATCGTTTCGGGCGAGGCGGCGACCATAGCCCGTTCAATGCGTTCGGATTCGCGGCGATTCGCGTAACAACGCCCATGGAGAACTACTCGAATCAACATACAGCGACCGACACATTCGCTGGAACGGCTCCCGAGTACACCGCGCTGGTGACGAAGGCCAATGCGGCGGCGGTTGCAACCCTGGCACTCGCTCCCAAGCCCCCGGAGGTCCGGACTCCCCCACCCACCGAAGGACGCGCTTTTGCATCGGCGCTGGGGCGAGGCAAGATGCCGGATGGCAAAGACGGTTATGATGCCGTTCTGACCTGGCATGACGATAATCCCGAACCCGATCTGGCCGGTTATGAAGTCGTGATGCGAAAGACGACAGCGCCAGACTGGGAGCAGGAAGTCTTTGTCGGTGATGTTAAGACCTACACGCTGCCGAGGGTCAATATTGACGAAGTCGTTTTGGGAGTTCGCGCGATCGATAAGGATGGGAACGAGAGCGTAGTGGTTCCGTATGTCAGCGCGCCATACAGGCAGCGAAAATTGGAGACTTACTAAAAAAGAGCGCGCCTGGGAGATGTCAGACGCGCTTGACCAGTCGTCAACCCTATTGAGCGGTGCACACCATCGAGAACTCCGCCCCGGGCTCCGAGACCCGGTGGAGCGTCTCGAGGTGCACGCTAACCTTTATGCACGCGGGTGGCCTAACCGCAAATGCCCCCGACTACGCGAAATTCGGGAGTTAAGACTTGCTGTTTTTAACCAAGTGGATAATGAGCGTTAATCACATTCAGAGGGGAAAGGCATGCCACTGAGTATTAATTCCCGGGTAGAAGACAACGTTGGGGTTCTGGAACTCTCAGGTTCGCTGACCTTAGGACCGTCCCTGAGTGGGTTGCGGGAGGGAGCGCGACAGCTCCTGTCTACACCGAAGCTGGCCGGAATTATCCTAAACGTCAAAGAAATTTCTGTAACCGACAGCTCCGGCCTGGGCGAGCTAACGGTTGTGTACACGCTGGCAACGAAACGAGGCTGCCCGATTCGGCTGGCGGAGACGACAGCGAGTCTTCGAAAGATGCTGGAAATGACAAGGCTGGATGGCCTGCTGCCTTCGTCACAGGACATGAATGCTGCGAAGGCGGCAATGAAGAATCGCAGCGGCGGCTGAATGCATCTATCCCGCTAATCTGGAAAATAGAATATGCCCATTCAGATTTCCGGAAAGAATGTCTTAGGATCGCAGTCTTCTGCCGAGGGTGGCAAGACCTTCCGCGCACTAAATCCGCAGAAGAACGAGCAGATTGAACCCGCCTTTCACGAGGCCACGGAGCAAGAAATCGACCGTGCCCTGGAACTGGCTGACCGGGCCGTTCCGCTGCTCTGGCAGATGCCAGCCGCAAAGATATCAGAGTTCCTGATGGCCGTTCGCGAAGAGATTCTGGGGCTCGGCAACGAATTGCTGGAAAAAGCGTCAGAGGAGTCCGCGCTGCCTCTGAACCGGCTCAGCGGGGAACGGGACCGCACGACTAATCAGCTGAAGATGTTCGCAGACGTCGTGAGTGAAGGGTCATGGGTGGATGCACGCATCGAGACCGCGCTCCCGGAGCGCAAGCCGACCCCGCGACCGGACTTACGGCGGATGATGCAGCCGCTCGGTCCGGTAGCGGTTTTTGGAGCCAGCAACTTTCCCCTAGCCTTTTCTGTAGCGGGCGGTGACACAGCATCGGCGTTCGCGGCGAAAAACCCGGTTATCGTGAAGGCGCATCCCGCACATCCAGGCACGTCGGAACTGGTGGCGACCGCTGTGCGACGGGCTGTGACACGCACCGGCATGCCTGAAGGCACATTTTCTATGGTGCACGGCTTCAGCCCCGATGTCAGTCTTGCTCTCGTACGCCACCCGAAGACGCAGGCTGTCGGTTTCACCGGATCTCTGCGCGCAGGCAGAGCGCTGTTCGATGCGGCCGCCCGCCGGCCGGAGCCGATTCCCGTCTACGCGGAGATGGGCAGCTTGAATCCTGTTTTCATTCTTCCGGAAGCAATGAAGACCAGAGGTGAAGCCATTGCCGAGGGCCTGTTCCAGTCAGTTACGGCCGGGCTCGGTCAGTTTTGTACCTGTCCCGGACTTGTTTTCGGACTTGGGAACGAAGCCCTCGAGAGCTTTCGCGAAAAGCTTGGGCCGCTGTTCAATGACGCGAATCCCGGCACCATGCTGAATTCCAATATCGCGAAAGGATACCGGGAGAGGCTCGAAACTGTTTCGAAGGTGAGCGGCGTCGAGTCACAGCTTTCAGCCCAACAGAGCTCTCCTGACCGGACGGAAGCCCAACCCGGAGCTTTCTTCACCGATGCCCAGCGATACCTGGCCGCTCACGAATTGCATGATGAGATTTTTGGGCCGGCTACCATCGTCATTCGATGCCAGAACCGGGAAGAGATGATGGAGGCGGCGAGCAAACTCGAGGGATCTCTCACGGCTACAATTCACGGGACACCGGAGGAACTGGCCAAGAACAGCGATCTGATCGACGTTTTGAGTCGCAAAGCAGGGCGCCTGATCTTCAATGGCTTTCCGACGGGAGTAGAAGTCGGTAATGCAATGCACCACGGCGGCCCATGGCCGGCGACCACGGACTCAAAGTTTACTTCGGTAGGCGTGACCGCGATCTATCGCTTCGCACGGCCGGTGTGCTATCAGTCTTTTCCCGAATCCCTGCTCCCTTCCGAACTGCAGAACGCGAACCCTCGAAATATCTGGCGCGCGGTGAACGGCCAGCTTACGAAAGACGCTATTTAGAGGATCTATTCGAAGAAGCGAATGGACGAGAACTGCCGGGTCGAGATTCCTTCGGGTGTCGACACGTGCGAAGTGAAGTGCGGCAGGAAAAAGATCAGTCTCACCAACCTGCAGAAGGTATTCTGGCCGGAACTCGGCAAGACCAAACGCGATTTGCTGCTTTACTATGCGAGCATTTCGGACGTTCTTCTGGCCCACCTGGAGGAACGGGCAATGGTGATGAAGCGCTATCCCAACGGGATCGATGGAAAGTTCTTTTTTATGAAGAGGACTCCGTCCTACCGTCCCTCGTGGCTGCCTACCTGTTCGATTGCGCACCGGTCGGGCAGCGTGATCGATTTTCCGATGGTCAACGATCTGGCCGGTCTGCTTTGGATCGTGAATCTCGGTTGCATCGATCTGAATCCGTGGTATGCGCGCTGTGACGACACGAATCTACCTGATTTCCTGCATTTTGACCTCGATCCGGTTCCTCCAGCCGATTTCACCCAGGTTCGAGAAGTAGCCCTGGTCGTGCGCGGCTATCTGAAGAACCGTGAAGTGGATAGTTATGCAAAAACGACAGGCTCGCGAGGCATTCACGTGTACATTCCGATTCAGCGTAAGCCAACGCAGAAGCAAGTCTGGCAAGTCGCAAAAGCGACCGCGATCGAACTCGCGAAACAATATCCCGAGATAATTACGTCTGAATACCGGGTCGCATTGCGACCACCCGGGCGGGTGTTGGTTGACTACAACCAGAACGCCTGGGGGCGCACATTAGCTTCGGTCTACTCGGTGAGGCCGAAGCCGGAAGCGACAGTATCTGCGCCCGTCACCTGGGAAGAGATCGAAAAGGGCATTTCGATGCACGAGCTGACGATGGATACGGTGCCCGAGCGAGTTCGGAGGTTAGGCGACTTGTTTCAACCTGTGCTGCGCAGTCGCGCAAGGTGCCGTATCGAGCAACTTCAATGAGTCTTCCGCTCCCGATTGACTATCCACCCATGGAGGCGGATAGCGCGAAGGAAATTCCGACAGGTCCTGAGTGGGAGTACGAACCAAAGTGGGACGGTTTTCGCTGCCTCGCTTTTCGCGATGGCGAGCACCTCGACATCATGTCGAAATCCGGGCAGCCCCTGGCACGCTACTTTCCCGAGATGGTTGAAGCTCTTCTTGCGCTCACTGCGAAAAAATTCGTCCTCGACGGAGAATTGATCGTTACGCAGGAAAGAACGCTGGATTTCGATGCTTTGCTGCAGAGAATCCACCCTGCGGAAAGCCGGATCAGGAAGTTGGCCAAAGAGACTCCGGCAACGCTGATGGTTTTCGATCTTCTGGTGAATGCCCATGGCAAGAACCTTACGGATCTTGTGCTGGACGAACGTCGCGGAGAGCTGGAGCAATTTGCCGGGACCTGTTTACGTGGGAACAAGCGAATTCGCCTTTCACCGAGAACACGCGATTTCGACACGGCAAAAGAATGGTTCAAGCGAATGGCAGGACCGCTGGACGGAGTGATCGCCAAACGCGTCGATCGGCCGTACGACGCGGGTGCACGCAAATCGATGCTGAAGATCAAGAATCTTCGAACAGCGGATTGCGTCGTGGGCGGCTTCCGGTATGGAGCGAAGGAAAAGCTCGTCGGCTCCCTGCTGTTGGGGCTCTACGATGAGGAAGGCAAGCTGAACCACGTCGGCTTTACGTCCGGTCTTGCAGCGGCAGACAAGCCGGCCCTGACAAAGAAGCTGGAAGCGATCATGGAGCCTCCCGGATTTACGGGGTCGGCACCGGGAGGTCCGAGCCGCTGGAGCACGGAACGAAGCACCGAGTGGCAGCCGCTGGCGCCGAAGTTAGTGGTCGAGGTTCAATACGATCACTTTTCCGGAGACCGGTTTCGTCACGGCACAAAGCTCTTGCATTGGCGGCCCGAGAAGTCACCGAAGCAATGCAAACTCAGCCAGGTGCGCCATGAGAGTCAATCGCCGCTCATGCTTTTAGACTAGGCGCTTTTCCGGGCAGGGGCTATCCGGCGAAACGGTGAGGTCTGGCCAGCGTCCCCAGCACAGGAGGATTGCATGAAAGCAGTCGTGTTTCATGGCGTGGGTGACATTCGGCTCGACGACGTAAAAGAACCAAAGATACAGGACCGTACGGACGCGATCGTCCGACTGACCGCGAGCGCGATTTGCGGGACCGATCTACACATGGTTCGCGGCACGTTCAGCGGTATGAAACCCGGTACGATCCTGGGCCACGAGGGTGTCGGCATAGTCGAAGACGTGGGAAAAGAGGTCAGGAACTTAAGAGTTGGCGACCGGGTAGTGATCGGGTCGACTCTTGCGTGCGGCTACTGCTCGTACTGCCGCAGCGGGTATTATGCCCAGTGCGATAACGCAAATCCGAACGGCAAGCAGGCCGGCACCGCGTTCTTCGGTGGTCCTGCCGAGACCGGCGCCTTCGACGGTTTGCAGGCGGAGTATGCTCGCATACCGTTTGCGAACGTCGGACTGGTAAAGCTCCCGGAAGAAATTTCAGATGAACAGGCGATTCCGATCTCTGACATATTTCCGACTGGCTATTTTGGCGCTGAGCTGGCGGAAATCGAACCGGGAGATACCGTGGCAGTGTTTGGTTGCGGACCGGTGGGCCAGTTTGCGATTGCGAGCGCAAAACTGATGGACGCAGGCAGAATCTTCGCGATCGATCACATCCCTTCGAGGCTGGACATGGCGAAAGCGCAAGGCGCTGAAGTAATCAATTTCGAAGAGGAACACCCGGTTTTAGCGATCCAGGAGTTGACTGGCGGCATCGGTGCGGACCGGGCTATCGACGCGGTGGGAGTTGATGCGCAACGGCCGCATGAGGGTTCTGCCGCGAAGGAAGCCAAGGCGAAAGCGTCGGAGTACAGAAAGGAAGTCGACGAGATAGCGAAGGAGACACATCCGAAAAACGGCAACTGGATTCCTGGGGATGCCCCCTCGCAGGTTCTGGAATGGGCCGTGAAGGCGATTGCAAAGGCGGGAACATTCTCAATCATCGGCGTCTACCCGCAAACAGCCAAGACGTTTCCGATTGGGATGGCGATGAACCGGAATCTCACGCTCAAGATGGGAAATTGCCACCATCGCAAATATCTTCCCAAGCTGGTGGACCTGGTCCGCAGTGGAACGATCGATCCCTCGAAAGTGCTGACGCAAGTGGAACCGATGATGGACGCGATTGAAGCCTATAAGGCATTCGACAAGCGGCAGGCAGGCTGGATCAAAGTAGAGCTGCTCCCGAAGGGACGCGCAGCGAGTGCGTGAGAGGAGTCAACGTTCGATCTCTTCTCGAAATAGACTTGATGGGATGCGGAGTATTCAGATTTGGCACGGATCATAAAGGGCGGCGCAGTCTCAACCGACGACGGACAGCCGAAGACCAGGTCAGCGCGAATTGCCGAAGGCAGGAGTTCGAGAGCCAGAGTGAGCCGCGGCAAACTGGGGGAGGTTCCCCCGACGAAGCGGCGGCCGGGCGTGTTACAGACACTGGAGCAAGCCGCTGCAGGACGGTTAGAGAACCTGCTACCCGTAAAGTATGCGCGCATGTCGGCCTCGGCATTCGCATTTTTCCGGGGCACCGTTTCCATCATGGCTGCGGATCTCGCGGCTCAGCCTCACACCGGTTGCGCCGTTCAGCTCTGCGGAGACGCCCACTTGCAGAACATGGGATCGTTTGAAACTCCCGACGGCCGCATCGTTTTTGACATCAATGATTTCGACGAAACGATTCCCGGACCGTGGGAATGGGACGTGAAACGCATGGCCGCCAGCATCGCCTTGGGCGGCACTGAATCCGGCCACAACGCGGGAGCGTGCCGGCAAGCGATTGAAGCGTTCACGCAGACGTATGTGACCGAAATTGAGGAACTGGCTGACCAGCCAATTCTTGTCGCGGCTCGCCACGTGATACACAGGCTGAGCAAAACCGAAGTGGTCTCGGCGGCATTTCAGCAGGCCCAACGCGCGACTCCCCTCGATCTGCTGAGAAAGTATTGCGAGCAAACCGCTCGCGGGCGTTACGCGTTCAAGAGAATCGACAACACCCTGTGGCGTGTCACAGGGAGCGAGCGGCGGAGTGTCCTTAGCGGCATCGGACCGTATCTGCAAACATTGGCGCCCGATCGTCTACACTTGTTCGCATTTTTTCAACTGCGGGATGTGGGGTTCAAGATTGTGGGAACCGGCAGTGTGGGTCTACGCGATTACATCCTGCTGATGGTGGGAAATGGTCCGCGCGATCCCCTGTTTTTGCAAATAAAGCAGGAAGTCGCTTCCGCCTATAGCCGCTACCTGAAGCACAAACCGTTTCCGCACCAAGGACAGCGAGTTGCCGAAGGCCAGCGCAATATTCAACCTGTTTCAGACTTGCTGCTCGGATGGACGCAGATCGGCGGGCACCAGTTTCTGGTGCGGCAATTGAACGATCACAAAGGCGGCATCGATATTGAAAACCTGCGGGGAACCGGGCTGAAAAGTCTGGCTGGGGTAGCCGGAGAGTTGCTCGCGCGTGGACACGCACGCTCCGGAGACGCGCTTGCGATCAAAGGGTATATAGGGACAGGTGACAAGGTGGTGGCCGCAATCACACGGTACGCGATGGATTATGCGGAGATGGCCGACAAGGATTATCAGGTATTCAAGAAAGCAATCGAGCGCGGAGACATCAAAGCGGCAGCTTAAGTGGAGCGGCCTCTTTAGGCATAGCTAAAAGGCCGCCGCCGTGCGGAATTAGAAATGGATGCGGAGGCCGAACTCGATCTGCCGCGACACGATGGTTGTAGATTGCGCCGTGACTAC
Source organism: Acidobacteriaceae bacterium (assembly GCA_019243205.1). Lineage (GTDB taxonomy): Bacteria > Acidobacteriota > Terriglobia > Bryobacterales > Bryobacteraceae > Bog-105. The sequence goes on from JAFAUR010000576.1 coordinate 9,725, forward strand.
GCCCCATGTCTGGGGTTGATCGATGTTCAAGGTCGGATTCATCGGCTGGAAATGATTGAAGATGTTTGAAAACTGGGCGACGAAGGTCGCGCGGAACCGCTCGGTGATCGCAAAATCCTTGTTGACAGCCAGATCCAGATTCCATGCGGGGAATCCGCGAAGCACACCGTAACCATTGGCGGTTGTATCCAACCCGAGCACGATTCGTCTGAAATCGGCGTAGGCCAACGACGGATTAGCGAATTCGTTGATGCCTGATCCGCCAACCGAGGCATTGCCGGAAGTGCCGATTCCATTCGTAGCGACCACATTGTAGTGGGCCGAATTTCCCCATGGATAAGGATAGGCCGGCACTGCGTTTTCGTACGCGTTGGCAGAGCCGTTGCAGAACGTTTCGCCGAACGATTGACAATCGGAGTTATTGCCGGTTCCGATGTTGACTTGAAGCGGCTGGCCGCTTTGAGCCGTGAAGAGCGGCGCGACGGACCACCCACCCAGAATCCGGCCTGCAATTCCCTTTTGCGTTCTCATGAAGGGGATTTGATACAGCATGTTGAGCGTGTACACAAACCTGTAATCGAAAGGTTGTGGGCCGTAAGACTGAGAGATGTTGAACGGGTTGAGAACGGACAACTCGCTGGTGGCCTGTGCCACACTGCCTGTGCCGAGCGAGCGGCTCCACGTGAAGTTGGAGGTTGCAGTAAGGCCGTGGAAATCGTGAGACGTCAAGGAAAGAAAGAGGGCATTGTAGTTCCCGTAGCCCATGCTGGTTTCCATGAAGACGTTCGTAAGCTGATTCGGCGTATTGTTCATTAACGTCCGCCCGAGCGTCCACGAAGGCGACCCGGCCATGGAGTTCCACATGCTAAAGACCTGCGTCGCGAGAATGTTGCTTTTCAAGTTCGACGCAACCGCCGCCGTGCAGCTGCTGAACGCCTTACAATACGCCGAACTGGGGCCGCCAAGAGCGCCCTCGAAGAACGGCTGAACCTGAGGTGTTGCACCGCCGTTAAGAGCAAGATACATGTTGGCGAAAGCATTTGAGAACTGCTGGCCGTTGGCCGTGTACATGGTCGGAACGGCATTCAGTTCAACACCCTGGTACTCGTCGCGGATTCTTCGTCCGATGTACCCGATTTCAAACAACAGCTTGCTCGAGAGAGCGCGCTGGATGGTGAAATCGAACTGGTCGGAGTGATTCGGCTTAAAGTTCGGATCGAGAACAGAACCGTCGCCAGCTGCCACGTTGGCGCCTACGCCCGGAACATAGGGTTGGGGCAGCGTAGGCGCTGCGGCGGGCAGCGGAGCCGAAAGGCCATCGGGGCCAATGCGAAAAGCGTTGGCCGGCGTCGCGGTCCCGGTGGCGAGACAGGTGTTGTTCATTTGGGTGGAGGGGCAAGTAACCGCTTGCGCGAGACCGGTTCCGAGGAGCGGCACGAGCACCAGGTCGACCCCGTTCAAGCGGCCGTAGATGCGCCCGTACCCGCCACGAATAACCGTCTTATTTTGACCGAAGAGGGCGCCTAGTATGCCGTCACTGAAACTCGGGTTCCAGGCCGCGGAGACGCGAGGGCTGAACCCTTTATAAAACGGGTTATACGGATACTTCGTGCTCGCGCCCTGCACATTCTTGATCGTGGTAAACGCAACCTGAGGAACGGCATTGGGCTGGCCAGCTAGAGCGGCCTGTTCCACGCCGGACAGAAATCCTTCAGCAGTAATCGGATGGCCTGATGTGTCGGTCAATTCGACCTGTTTCCCATTCAGCTCGTAGGGCGGCATCTCCAGGTTCCAGCTCAGGCCGTAGGTGAGCGTAAAATTCTTGCGGACGTGCCAGGTATCGCTGAAGTAGAGATCGTAGCTAGGAATGATGTCCTGATCGAAAAGAGGCGTCCCGAACGGCTGGAGAGCCAGGTTGGCGCCGCCCCGGGTGTACAGGGTCTGTGACTGAGATACAAGGCCGAGAACTTCGGAGTAATAAGTATCCCAGTTGCTGACTTGGTTAGTAGGAACATTGCCCGGGATGTAGTTCGTATAGTTGATGCCGGCCCCGTTAGCAATCTGATATACGTTAGCGGCGAAAATGCCCGCGCCGTTGTCGTTACGTTGATGGTAGTCAAAGTTGCGTTGGTACTGGCCACCGAATTGAACCAGGTGGTTACCCTTCAACCAGCTCACATCGTCGCGGATCGTCTTGTCTTTTCCGTCCCAGAAGCGCTGACGGGCATCTTGGGCGTCCACATTCATCGGAATGAGTGCATTGGCGGATTCGCCGCCTATTTCTACGGCGCCGCCCAACCCGGCCAATTGTGGCGGACCGCCCGCCGTGTACCATTGCCAGAAATTTCTCAAGTAACTCAAATGCAGATCGTTTGTCATGCTGGGCGTGATCGTCGTGGTCAATCCGGTCACAAACGACCAGGGCTTCTGCGGCCTCACAGCATGTGAAGCGGCTTGCCCGAATGTGTCTCCAGGCAATACGCCGCCGATATCGACCTGAGACGTCACTGTTTGAGTGAAGTCGTACAGGCGGTAGGCGTTCATCCAATGCCACTTCGAGCCGAAATCATGGTCCATACGGACGACACCGAAATCCGAATTCTGTGGCAGCTTGATCGAGGAAAGATAGCCCTGCGAATTGAGGTTATCAGCGGGTGAGGGCGCCTGGAAGTCGTTCGGCAGCGGCATATACTTCTGCCAGATTTGGTTCACTACCGGGTTCAGACCAATGCCCCGCGGGTCGCAATAGCTGCCGCTGCAAGGCGCATAGGTCGTACCGTTTACCGTAACGGCATAGGTGTTCAGGTTGTAGGCGTTTACGTTGCTACCGTTCTGAATCTGCACTACACCGGCACGGAGGAGCGCGGACGGAACATCCTTTTCGATGGTCGTACTTTGCGGATACCGCCGGCCTTCATAATTGCCGAACAGGTACCATTTGCCGCCCAGGAACTCAGGCGCGACCGGCCCGCCGAGGGCGATTCCGAAGCGATTTTGATGGCTTGACGGAAGAGGCGTGTAGGCGAGCCCGAGTTGCTTATCCGGCGTGTGATTGTTCTTCCACGTGTTGGCTGCCACGTTGCTGCCCAGATAGTATTCGTAGACCGCTCCGTGCAGCTGATTGGTGCCACGTTTCGTAACCATTTGAATCTGCCCGCCGGCAGATCCGTTGAAATCGGCCGTGTTGTTGCTCGTACCGACACGGAATTCTTCGATGCTTTCGGCCGGAGTGGGAAGAACGCCGGAAGGTGTTCCACCGGTCGAGGACGAGCCGATATAGCCGCTCGCCGGCGTATAAGTGCTCTGATTCCCGTCCATATCGCTCGAATTCGGCGCTCCGTCGAGCTGGTAGGCGTTCTGATCGTTGGCCGTGCCGCCAACACTGCCGTTCGGAGCCACTCCGGGCTGGAGCAGCACAAATGCGTTGGCGTCCCGGCCCAGGTTCGGCAGAAGCGTGATGGAGCTTCCTGTGATGGTTGAGCCTACGCTTGCATTCGCGGTCTGCAGGTCGGCTCCGGCCTGCGCCGTCACTTCGACCGTAGTTGATGTGGATCCGACCTGCAATGAGAGATCAATCGTAAGAACCAATCCGACTTGAACATCTTGCTGCTGCACTTTGGCTGCGGCGAAACCTGACTTACTAACCTCGATGTTGTAGCTACCTGGATCCACGTTCACGAACGTATAGCGGCCATCGCTATTCGTTCGTGAGACACGCGGCGCGTTCGTCGCGACGTTAATGAGCCGGACCTCAGCGTCAGCGATAGCAGCTCTTTGCTGATCGGTTATCTGCCCGGAAACAGTACCGGTATTGGTTGACTGCGACCAGGCTCGATGTGGGCTCAATTCCAGGAGCAACGCAAGACAAATTACAAACGGACTAACTCGCCGGGAAGCGCAGACGCACCTCTTCGGCGCAAAGCTCAGTTCCATAGCACCCCTGCCACTCAGAACGGACCAGTTCTGGCTAACTGAAGATTGTTACAGGTAAGATGCTAGTTGCAAAAACGAACACTTGTCAAGGAATCGCTAAATATTTTTGAGCTCTTTCCTCCTAGTCCGACGAGCTAGTATTTCAGCTTGCTCAGAACAGTTCCGGCGTAGCAGCCGTTCATCAGGGCGGGGAGAGATCAACCGGCTGCTTGATTGAGGGCGGGCTCTATGGACATGAAAGAGCCCGCAGCCGTGTGGAATTAGAAGTGAATGCGGAGGCCGAACTCCATGTTGCGAGGAGTATTGGCTTGCGTAGTGATGCGGCCGAACTGCGTCGGAGTGGTCAAGCTGATGCTGTTAGGCCCGTATTGAAGCGTGCCATTTGTGGTGCCGGTTCCAAGCTGAGCATGGTTCAGCACGTTTGTGAACTGGAAGCTGAAGGTAGCACCCACGCGGCCTTCTTTCCAGACGCCGATATCTTTCAATAGCTGTGCGTCGAGATTCCAGGTGGGCAGACCACGGATATTGCCGTAACCGCCACAGCTGGTGTCGTAACCGAGGATGCAGGGGCGGAATTCGGCAAGGACAGCCGCAGGGTTCGCGAACATGTTAACGCCGGTCACGTTATTCGTGCCCACACCGTTGGAACCGGAAACGTTGTAATGAGCGCTGTTTCCGCCGGTGTACGGAACACCTGTACCCACCGCGTTCTCTGCCGCTGACGTAACCCCGGAACTCGGCGTGACTTCGCCAAATCCTTCACACGCCGTGCAGTTTCCTTCGCTATAAGAGATGCCGATCGGAGCACCGCTCTGAGCCGTAAATAGTGGCGAGATCGTCCATCCACCTAAGATGTGGCCAACGATGCCCTTCTGCGTCCTGAAGTAGGGCGGCTGGTAGGTCATCGCGACATTGTAGATGAACTTTACATCGAAGCTGTTCGAACCGTACATGGAACCGATATTGAAAGGATCCGTAGCTGTGGCCGAGCTAGTGGCCTGAGTTGTCGCTGCGGTACCGAGCGCATGACCGTAGGTGAAGTTTGAGGTGAGACTGACACCGTGGAAGTCCCGTGCTCTCCAGGTTACGAACAGAGCGTTGTAGTTGCCGTAACCCAGCGAGGTGATCAGTCCCATAGAGGACATCTGGTTAACATCGAGCATCGTGTTCCCGAGCGTCCAACCTTTTGCGGCGTTCATGGCCTTCCAGATGTCGGATACTGCCGTTTGTTTGAACAGAGAGGCGTTGGCCGTTACCAGGGCTGCCGTACAACTGCTGGCACCCTTGCAGTACGTTGAATTCGCTCCGCCCAAGGAGGCTTCGAAGAACGGCTGGGGCGCGACGGCGGTGTTGGTTGCGAAATTGTTCGCGGACAGAGCAAAATAGGTTGCCGCGTAGGCCTGAGCGAAGCTTTGTCCGTTCAAGGTGGTCATGTACGGTACAGCATCGATATTGATTTCCTGCTCCTCGTTCCGGATAATTCGCCCGATATAACCTGCTTCCAACGTCATTTTGGTTCCGATGGCTCGCTGGATCGAAAAGGTGAAGTTGTCGGTGCGTTCCGGCTTGTAATTCAAATCGAGCGCGCTCGGGTCTTGCGCATAGGCTCCATTGACGCCTGGGAGGAACGGTTGAGGGAGCGTTTGAGAGGCCGCAGGCAACGGGGCGACGCTGCCATCCGTGCCGAGCCGGAACGCTGTTGCGGGACTTACGTTACCGCTTCCCAAACAAGTGCCTGCAGAGCTTGCGCCGGGGCAACTGACAGCCTGCAGAAGACCCGGGCCGAGGAGCGGAACGAGCACCAGATTGACACCGTTCAAACGGCCATAGATCCTGCCGTACCCGCCACGGAAAACGGTCTTACCATCGCCGAGGAGCGACCCGAGGAGGCCGCTGCTGTATTTCGGATTCCACGCGAGCGCAAGCCGGGGACTGAATTCGGTCCAAACGGGATTATAGGGATACTTACGGCCCGTGTTCTTGATCGTTTCAAATCCCAGCTGCGGGTTATAGACCTGTCCTTGAAGAGCTGCGGCCTTGCGCTGCGCGAGATAACTTTCAGCATCAACCGGATTGCCGGTAGCAGGGTTCACGAGTAGAACCTGCTTGCCGTTCAGCTCGTAAGGCGGCATTTCGAGGGCCCAGGAAAGGCCGTACGTAAAAGTGAAGTTCGGCTTCATGTGCCAGGTATCGCTGATGTACAGGTTGTAAGACGGAATAATGCTTTTATCCGTAGCAACGCTGCCTACCGGTTGAAGAGTCAGATTCGAGCCCGCACGAGTGTACGCAACCTGCGGCTGGTTCACCAGTCCGAGGACTTCAGAATAGAGGTTCCGATAGGTCGATTGTTGAGTGGACGGAACAGCTGACGGGATATACGGTGAGTTTGTGAAATTGATTCCCTGACTGCCGATCTGGTAAACGATTTGGTTATTCACACCATTTCCGTTATCCGTGCGCATGTGATAGTCGAGATTGCGCTGGTAAAGGCCGCCAAACTGGATCAGGTGATCGCCCTTGATGATGGTCAGGTCATCCTTGAACATGTTGTCCTGTCCGTCCCAGAAGCGCTGCCGAACACTCTGCGTATTGATGTTGTACGGGATCAGGATGGTCGCAGCCGTCGCGCTCTCGGCAATAGCGTTCGCGCCGCCGCTCGCGATCTCGGCCGCCCCGCCTAGTCCCGCAACTTGCGGCGGCGCCCCGACGCTGCCCCATTGCCAGAAATTGCGGGTGTAGCTGTACACGAAGTTATTGGTCGCGGAAGGCGACAGAATAGTAGTCAGTCCGGCGACGTACATTGAGGGGACCTGGTCCCTTGGGGCCACCGCCGTAGGTTGACCAAGAACATCACCCGATAACGCGCCGCCGATATCGACCTGGTTCGTGGTCAGGTTCACCAGGCGCATGAACCGATAGCTGCTCATGAAGTGCCACTTGTCTGTGAAGTCGTGGTCGACGCGCCCCACGTACGTGTCGGACGTAAGCGGTGCGCGAATGGTGGAGATGTACCCGGCCACGTTGTAGGTATCCGCTCCATTGCTCGCGAAAGTCGGATCGTTCGGCAGAGGCATCTGCGTGTTCCAGATCTGGGAGACGATTGGATTGATGCCGATGCCTCGCGGGTCGCAGAGACCATTCCCAGAGTTCGGGCAAGCCGCGGGCTGGTAGGTCGCGCCGTTTACGGTGACCGGATTTTTATTCAAGTTGTATGGCACGTAAGTGCCGGCACTGTTCGGAACCTGGATCACGCCGGCGCGCATCAGCGCAGTCGGAACCGGGCGCTCATATGTGGTCACATTCGGGAAGCGCGATCCCTCATAGTTGAAGAAGAAGTACCATTTGCCACCCAAGAAGTTCGGGGCCAGCGGGCCCCCGATGGCGCCACCAAAACGGTCGCGATGGTTCGATGGCAGAGGCGTATAGGGCAGGCCGTTCGAGGGCGTGTGATTGTTGGTCCAGGAATTTGCCGCTCCCAGATTGGTGGCGAAATAGTAACCGTACGCCGCGCCGTGGAACTGATTAGTACCGCGTTTCGTGACCATCTGGACCTGGCTGCCCATGGAGCTGTTGAAATCGGCCGTCTGATTGAAGGTCGTGACCTTAAATTCTTCAATGCTCTCGACTGGTGTCGGCACAACGCCTGACGGTGTGCCGCCGGTCTGCACACCCCCGAGTCCGGTGAAGTTCGTTGTGTAGGAAGTCATGTTCCCGGACATGTCGTCGCTATTGTTCCCGCCGTCGATCGTATAAGTGTTCTGATCCTGAACGGCCCCCGCTGTGTACCCACCTGCCGTGACGCCCGGTTGGAGCACGGCCAACGTTGCGACGTCGCGCCCCAGATTGGGAAGGGACAGAATGGCGTTACTCGAAAGGGTTGTGCCGACGGCCGCGTTTGTGGTCTGAAGCTCGGCCGCGGATTGGGCCTGCACTTCGACCGTGGTCGTAGTCGACCCGAGTTGCAAGGTAGCGTTGACCGTCAGTGTCGTTCCAACCTCGACCTCTTGCCCGCTGACACGATAGCTCGCGAATCCAGCCTTCGAGAAACCCATGACGTACGTTCCGGGCGTGACATTGACAAACACGTATCGGCCGGCATCGTTCGTGGTTGCGGTGGATGTGGCGTTTGTGGCGGTATCGGTCAGCCTGACCTCCGCCCCCGGCAGCGCGGCGCCTTGCGGGTCTAGAGCCTGGCCCGTAACGGTGGCCGACGAAGTTGCCTGCGACCAGGCTCGATGCGAGCTCAATCCCACGAGCAACGCAAGACAAAATACAAAGTGACTTACCCGCCGGGAAGCGCGCACGCGCTTCTCCGGCGTAAAGCTCAGGTTCATAGCACCCCTGCCACTCAGAACAGAACAGTTCTGATTAACTGAAAATAACTATAGGTAAGATGCTAGTTGCACAAACGGACACTTGTCAAGGAATGGCGACACATTTCAAGCTGTCGCTTTCTAGTCCGACGGTTTGGTATCTCACCTCGCTCAGAATAGTCCCGGCATAACAGGGTTTCCAAACCGTCGTCTCCAAAGTGAAAGGTCCTGGTTTGCGGGAGCAAACTCGATGAGGTGAAACCATGAAGACATTGGCAGAATGTTTAGTTTTTGGGGCGGTGGCGGGTGCTTGCCTGCTGCTGGCCGATGTCAGAACAGATTACGATCACCGTGCAGATTTCACGAAGTACCACACGTACTCTTGATCAAGGTCCAGGCCCAAGATCCGCTATGGAACGATCGCATTCAGCGAGCCGTAGACAGCGACTTGAGCGCGAAGGGATGGCAGAAAGTCGAATCAGGCGGGGATGCGTCAGTTGCTGCCTATGGTTCGACCCGCAGCCAACAGGTGATGCAGACCTGGTATGACGGTTTTGGCGGCGGATGGAGGTGGCGCGGATTTGGCGATGGACTCGCCACCACCACGACGGAAAACATCCCGGTAGGCACTCTGACGGTAGATATCTTCGACAGTCAGTCGAAAAAGTTGATCTGGCGCGGATCTTCGAGCGCAACTCTTTCGAATAACCCTGAGAAGAACGAAAAAAAGCTCGATAAGGATGTTGCCGACATTTTCAAGAAATTCCCGCCCCAGTCCAAGGGCTAGAAAGTTAAGTTCGGAAATAAAAAAAACGGCTCGGAACCACACAGGATGGCCCGAGCCGTTTTCTCTTTTGGTTGATGCGTGCAGTTACTTCGAAGGGCTGGTGGACTTCGTAGAAGACTCCGTGCTCTTCGTCGTCTTGTCACCCTTCTTGTGCTTCTTCACCTTGGTAGACGTGGTCTGGGTGGAAGTCGTGTCCGTGTTCTGGGCTTTCTTGACTGCAGGCGCAGCGACGAGAAAGGAACCCGCGACGAGCGTCAGAAGAGCTGATTTTACAAGGTTGTTCATATAGTTTTCTCCTTCAACTGTGGCGGGTGTTTACCGTCGGATCGGATCCTGCAGCTTTTTTTATCTCTCATTCGCTTGCTTTGGCCGCGGGTTTTGTCCGATCCCGGTTCGCCGCTCACAGTCTTACTTTCGCGCACTCGGGGATCCTGCACCATCGCTTCGAATAGTAAAAGTGAATACCGGATTTTCGGGATAGCCTCGAGAAACCCTTAATGAAAGAATCGTCATGTGGACGAGAGCAGTTCCGTCTCTCAGAGTCAGCTGCAAAGGGTACTCCTGATAGGACTGTGTCTATCGGCTGCCCTGCTGCTCTCGGCGCTGCTGATTGCAATTCGTACAGTACGGCAGATCAACACCAACATCCAGACCTTCACCGACCGACAAAATCTGGCCAAAGCAGCCATTGACGAGATCGAGAAAGAGCAGAATGAACTGAACGCGCGGTGGCTGACTCTGGCTCGCAAGAAAGATAGCGTCAGCCGGCAGGAAATCTTAGATCAGCTTTCGCAAGCCCAGGATCAGATGGGCGTCGCGCTCGAATCGGCTTACGAGCAGGCGGAACTGTTGCGCGAAAGCATATATCAGGCCGGCCACGGCCTGCTTCGCTGGACAGTCTGGCTGTTTGCCTCGTGCGTGATTCTCTCTTTGCTCTGTGCAAGCTGGGCCGTTCAGGCTGCTTCCGGTATCTTCAAAAAACTGGGGCAGCAATCAGCCGAGCTAACCCGCATGCAATATCAGTTTTTGGAGACCCAGGAAGAGACCGCGCGGCGGTTTTCACACGAGTTGCACGACGAGCTCGGGCAGGCACTGACGGCGATCAAAGCAAACCTATCAGCGCTTCGCGGCCACGCGGACGAAGCGAGAGTGAATGACTGCATGCAACTGGTTGAGACGGCGATTGCCGACGTACGCGAGATGTCGCAACTGCTGCGCCCGACCATTCTCGATGACTTCGGGCTCGATGCCGCGCTACGTTCCCTCACGGAGAGCTTTTCGCAACGGACTGGGATCTCAGTCGAATATAAGAGTGATATCGCGGGCAGGCGATTGCGAGATGATGCGGAAACGAATTTGTACCGCATTGGCCAGGAGGCGCTTACGAACATCGCCAGGCATTCCGGGGCTACGGCGGTTTCAATGAGCCTCACGTCTCAGGGCAGCGATCTTCGATTGACGATTCGCGACAATGGACGAGGGTTCGATTTCCATGAGCCACGGGAGCGATCAGGTCTGGGTCTGGCCGGTATGGAAACACGCGCACGCGGCTGCGGCGGGAAACTGCGAATTCAGAGCGCAGCTGGAAAGGGGCTGGAGATAGAGGTTACGTGCCCGATCGGGTGATCAAAATTTTGCTGGCTGACGACCACACCATTGTGCGGCAGGGTTTGAAGCTGATTCTGGCAGCCAATTCAGACCTGGAAGTGGTGGGAGAAGCAGCGAACGGGCGCGAAGCTATCGAGCTGGCTTCCAAGCTGAAACCCGACATCGTGCTGATGGACGTAGCCATGCCGGAACTCAATGGGATCGAAGCGACTCGACGCATGGTTCAGGAAAACCAACGCTTGCGGGTGCTGGTGCTCAGTATGCACAAGGAGCCGGTTTATATACGCGAGATCCTGCGCGCCGGAGCACGCGGTTACATTTTGAAAGACGCCATCGATACGGAACTGCTAAACGCGGTGCGATCGGTTGCACGGGGTGACGGCTATATCAGCCCGGCAATATCGGGAGCGTTGCTCAACGATTATCGGCAGAACGTCACGGATCCGATCGATCTGCTCTCGAGCCGGGAGCGCGAGGTTTTGCAACTCATCGCCGAGGGCAAAACAAACAAAGAGGTCGCCACTCGCCTGAACCTGAGCGTTTACACCGTGGACTCGCACCGCGGGAAAATCATGGAGAAGCTAAACCTTCACAGTACCGGTGAACTGGTCCGCTTCGCCATGAAACATGGATTAGTGGACTAGGAGCCTACTCTTCTTCCTCCCCTTCCTCAGGCTCATGGTTTGCTTCTTCGAGCAGCGGGGGAGAAAGCTGCGTCAGAAGCTTGTCGGTCTTTTCTTCTTCATTAAGCGTCTGTTGCAGAAGCCTAGCTATTTTTTTATTACCGAGCTGCTCCGCCATGGTACGAGCTGTCCCGTAAGCTGAGATTTCGTAATGCTCCATCTTCTGAGCAACGCCAACCAGGGCAAGATCTGAGATTGCTGCCGGCTTTTCCCTGCCTTCTTCAATCTTCTCCAGGCTTTCTTCGATGAGGCCCTGCATAGCGCGACACGGCTTGCCTTTGGGCTTCTCACCCATCATTTCAAATGCCTGTTTCAGCCGCTCCACATGGTTTTTTGTTTCTTCCAGGTGTTTTTGCAAAGCCTGCTTCAGCTTGGGGTTTTTTGCGGCTCGCATGATTTTCGGATACGCCTTCACGGCCTGACTCTCGGCGTGAATCATGTCCTTCATTTCGTCAATCAGTAGTTCCTGCAACGCTGGCATTTATACGCTTTCTCCTAATTTTCAAAGACGCCTGTTCCTAATTAGTGTTTCCCGGTGACACGTGGAAACAGGTGGTTTTACCTGATTCGAATATGCATCTAGAGCTGTTGTTTATCGCGGATACGGGTGACCGCGGAGAGTGGTAATGCCGCGATAGATCTGTTCTGCGAGCATGGCGCGGGCAAGCTCATGCGGGAAAGTCATTGGTGAAAGCGAAAGCAAGACATCGGCACGCGGCTTCCATTCCAGGGGCAAACCGTCGTGACCGCCGATCAAAAAAACCAGATCCTGGCCTTCCATTTCCGCGCGTTTGATCATTTCGGTGAATTTCGCCGAATCCCAGGCACGCCCGGCAGGGTCAAGGAAAATCTTGCGCGCGCTTGCGTGTTTACTGAACAGGTCAAAGCGGGAGGGCTCAATTTCGCGCATCTTACAATCGGCGTAACGATTCGACCGCTTCAGAAACTCCTCCGCAATCGCATTCGCATGGGCGTCTCGCGGCTTGCCGATAAAGTACAGATAGATTCTCAACCTTCAGGTTTTCATAATCCCGGTGGCGAGCAGTCTTTACTTAGCCTTGGGACCCCTGGTTGCGGGGAACAAAGCGTCGCGATATTGTTTTAGATGCGAAACTAACGCGGTTTGAGGGAGCTCGATGGCTTCAACAGTCTGGAAAGGCTACATTACATTTGGTCTCATCACCATTCCTGTCCGGCTGTTTGCGGCCGCGCGAACCGATCGGGTCAGCTTCAACCAGCTCCACGGTGTTTGCGGTAGCAGAATCAAACAGCAGACGTTTTGTCCGCACTGCGACCGCATTGTCGAACGCAGTGAACTTGTCAAAGGGTATGAGGTCGAGAAAGACCGTTACGTCGTAGTCAACGACGAAGACATCAAAAGTGTCGCGCCCGCTTCTAGCGACAACATGGAGATTGTTGAATTCGTCAAGGCCGAAGGGATCGACCCGATCTACTTCGATGCCTCTTACTTCATGGTCCCGGAGGACGCGGGCAAGAAGGCGTACCATCTGCTGTTCGAAACGATGCGCAAATCCGGATATAGCGCGGTCGCGCAGATCGCGATGCACCAGCGCGAATATACGGTGGTTGTCAGGCCGCATGCCGACGGACTGCTGTTGCATACGATGTTCTATCCGGAGGAGGTGCGCGAGGTTCCGGAGTTTCGTCGAGATGAAAGCGTTTCAGTAAAGCCGCAGGAAGTTGCGTTGGCGGAAAAGCTCGTAGAGGGGCTGGCGGCAGATTTTGAACCGGCGAAGTACCACGATGAGTACCAGAACCGACTGATGCAGATGATCGAGGCTAAGAAGGAGGGCCAGGCAGTCGGCGCGGAAGCACCCAGGAAGCGGGCTCCCGTTATCGATCTGATGCAAGCTCTGCAGAAGAGCCTTGGCGAATTGCCTCGCAAACCCGCTTCAAAAGCAGCTCAGAACGAGCCGCCCGCGGCGAGCTCGGCTCCAGCGCGAAAGCAATCGGGAAAACGCGCCGCACGCACTGCAAGCGGCTGAAGCCAGAAATCAGGCTTTAGTCAGCCAGTCATATTGCTCGGTAGTCAGCGGAACCACGGATAGGCGTCCTTGTCTGATCAGAGGTGAATCCGCGAACAACTTATTGGCCTTGATCTCAGCCAGGCTTACGGGTTCGTTGAGTCTGCCCGCGAAACGGATATGTACGCGTGGACTTTTCGGATTTCCATTGTCCACGGAACTGACAACCGCCGTTCCTACCGCCTGACGTTCGTTCCCCGTGTGGTAGTAGATCAACTTGTCATGAGGCTTCATTTCCGATAAGTGGCGGACCGCCACCGGGTTGCTGACGCCGTCCCACAAGGTCTCGCGTTCCCGTTCCAGGTCGGCTATCGAGTATTGATCGGGTTCGGACTTCAGCAGATAATGCATAGCGCTTCGAGTATCTTATCCCTCCTTATATAACTGGAAACAGCCGGCGAACGCGCCCGAGGATCCTTTACCTTCCGGCTTGGCCTTTCTCGCCTAGATTGAACAAGTTACAAGCTGCGGTATTTGTGACGAACGCTTCATCAACGATGCAAATGCGGATGCGAAGTGCTGACTTCACCGGCATGCGCGTGCGCTTGCACCGAAAGTAGCCGTGCCCGCCCCAGGAGTGGAACGTCATGCAGAATGTCCATGGGCGTCCCCTGACCGATGATTCGCCCCTTTTCGAAAATGACACAGCGATCCGCAATTTCTTCGAGACTCCCGAGATCGTGAGTCGCCGTAATGATCGTCTTGCGCCCGCCTCGCCAGGAATGAATCTGATCGATGATCTGGCTTTGACTCTCCGGATCAAGCGCGCCCGCCGGTTCATCGAGAAGGAGCACCGCCGGATCGAGTATCGCGACCGAGGCAAGCGCGACACGCTTTCGTTCGCCCCCCGAAAGTTGATGGGGCGAGCGGTCCCGTAAATGCGCGATTCCCATGGAATCCAGCGTTTCTTCCACGCGCTGCCGGATCTGCTCCTTCGGCCATCGCAACTGCAGGGGACCGAAGGCGATCTCGTCGAAAACCGTTGGATTGAAAAGCTGCACGTCCGGGTTCTGGAAGACGAGTCCCACCCGCCGACGGAACCGAAATGCAAACTCCCGATCCGTCAACCGCTCTTCAGTCAGTTCTTCGCCATCGAACCGAACGGCGCCTGAAGCGGGAAAAATCAATCCGTCCAGCACGCGCAACAAGGTGGATTTCCCGGAGCCATTCGCGCCCAGCAACGCCAGGCGCTCACCTTCCAGTACGTCCAGAGAGAGGCTGTCGAGAGCCGTGACGTCCCTGTACCGCACTGTGACGTCGCACACCGAGTAGAGAACCGGAGTCATCAGCTCAATGGCCCAGGACAATAAGCGCAACGGCAGCGGAGAAGACGAGCGCGAGTTGTAACCCCTCACCTCGCCCCAAGGCCGGATCGTCCAGAAGCTGCACCTCTCCATCGAAACCGCGCGATCGCATGGCAAGGTGAACTTCGGTGCTTAGTTCGTAGCTCTTTCCGAAGAGGACGCCCACGGTTGCGGCCGCGAATCGCCTGCGATCAGCCGGCGCGAGATTTCCTACTTGGCGGCTGGCGCGGGACTCAAGCATTTCGCCTGCGGTTTTCAAAAGCAGAAACAAATACCGATGAGTCATGCCTAGAATCACGACGGC
>JAFAUR010000741.1 GCA_019243205.1 Acidobacteriaceae bacterium
CACCCAACGGCACGCCCCTGTATTTGCGGGACCTCGTCGAGATTGATCGAGGCTACGAGAGCCCGGCATCTTATCTGAATACGTTCACGCGGCGGGACGAAAAAGGCAAGTGGATCACCACGCGCGCAATTACACTGTCGATCCAGATGCGGAAGGGAGAACAGATCGGCGTTTTCGGCAATCTGGTAGACACAAACCTGCAGAATATTCGTAAGTCGCTGCCCGGCGACTTAGTGCTCGCAAGAACATCAGACCAGCCTTTGCAAGTACACGACAAGATCGAGCTTTTCACTCACAGCTTGATTGAAGCCGTGGTTCTGGTGGTGATTGTGGCGCTGATCGGGTTCTGGAGCTGGCGGACAGCCGTGCTGGTCGCGGCCGCAATGCCGATCACACTTGCGATCACTTTCGGGGTGATGAGCACACTCGGGATCGATCTGCAACAGGTCTCGATCGCCTCGCTGATCATCGCGCTGGGGCTTCTGGTCGACGTACCGGTGGTTTCGGGCGACGCTATCGTCCGTGAACTGGGCGCCGGCCAGCCGAGATCTACAGCGGCTTGGCTGGGACCAACCAAGCTGTTTAAAGTAATGGCGTTCGCCACCATCACTAACATCGCCTCGTATCTGCCCTTCCTGCTATTGCCGGGAGATACAGGCAAATTTCTGTACAGCCTCCCAGTCGTGATTAGTTGTTCCTTGTTGGCAGCGTTGTTAGTGTCCATGACGTTCGTCCCGCTCATCAGTTCGTTCTTGCTTGAAAGCAGGGCAGAGACTCCCATTGAAGAAAGGCGGACGCGTGGTTTCACCGGGTGGTACTTCCGCATGGCCAAAAAAGGTATTCAGCACAGGAAGCTCTGCCTGGCATGCTCACTCCTTCTGCTGGTTATGGGCGGCGTCATAGGATCGAGACTGAAGCCGCAATTCTTTCCCAAAGACCTTCAATACTTCTCCTACATCGATGTGTGGTTGCCTGAAGACTCGCAAGTGAGTGCGACGCGTGAGGTCACCCGGCAGGTGGAGTCGATCGTTCAACAAGCCTCCGAGCAGTACGGCAAGGCCCATGCCGAACACGGGCATCCAAAGGAAGTCCTACAATCAATGACGTCATTTATTGGCGGTGGCGGTCCCCGGTTCTGGCAATCGGCTACACCGGAGGATAGGCAAACCAACTACGCGCAGGTTCTTCTGCGAACCAAAGATCCGCACGATACGGCCCCGCTTCTCGCTCAATTGCAGCCGATTCTTGACCGGCAAATTCCCGGAGCTATTATCGACACGCGAAGCCTCGAAACCGGCAAGCCGGTAGGCATCGCTGTTCAAGTCAGAGTTTCGGGAGAGGATATGCGAGTGCTGCAATCCGAAGCCGCGAAACTGAAGCAAATCTTTCGCGACATCCCAATTGCCGCGAGAGTTCGAGACGACTGGGGCGAGCCAAGCCTCCGGGCAGTGGTCCACGTGGACGAAGATCGCGCCAACCTCGCCCGGATCACGAACGCAGACGTATCGAACTCGATTAAAGCCGCGCTTTATGGAGTGACTTCCGGAGTATTGAGAGAGGGCGATAAGCAGATTCCGATCGTTGGTCGCCTGCGTGTGGAAGAGCGAGCATCCGTTTCGGACCTACATAGTCTGTACGCGTTTTCGAGTCAAGGTGCGCCCCCCGTTCCGCTGCAGCAGGTTGCGAGCATTTCCTGGCAGCCGGACAGGCCGAAGATTAAACGCTTCGATCAGTACAGAACAGTAACCGTACAGTGTTGGCCGGCTGAAGGGCACTTGCCATCGGAAGTAATCGCTGCCGCGATGCCGAAGCTGAAAGATTTCCAACAGCAGCTGCCGGCCGGATTCATTTTCCGTTTTGCAGGCGAGCACAAAGAGCAGCTGAATGGGTTCCAGGATCTTACGACGGTGCTGATCATTTGCGTGTTCTCGCTCTATATAGCGCTCCTGGCCCAGTTCAAGCATGCGGTGAAGCCGCTGATCGTATTTGCGGCAATTCCTTACGGCGCTGTCGGCGCGATCATCGCGCTCGCCATTATGGGGCAGCCATTCGGATTCATGGCCTTTCTTGGAGTCATCAGTTTGATCGGTGTGATCGTCAGCCACATCATCGTTCTGTTTGAGTTCATCGAGGAACGAAGAGAAGAAGGCGAGGACTTGGAACTGGCGCTCGCCGACGCCGGCATTCTCCGTCTGCGGCCAGTAATGATAACGGTCGCGGCGACTGTGATTGCGCTGTTTCCGCTAGCCGCGCACGGCGGTCCTCTGTGGGAGCCGCTTTGTTACGCGCAAATCGGCGGGCTCACTATCGCCACGTTCGTCACGCTTGGGCTGGTTCCGGTTCTGTATTCGTTTGTTGTGCTCGATCTGAAGTTGATCGAGTGGAAACGGGAAGAGAAGACAGCTTCCGCAGGTTCGGAAGCCGTCGCGGCGATACCTGAGACCTCGGACGTACTTGCGTGATCCATGACTACTACATCGGTCCTTCAATACGCGACGCTGCTTTCACTGCTCATTGGCGGCGTCAGCGTGGCAGTGGCGGTGTTCAATCATCGTCAGCAACTAAAGACACAGATCTTCTTGGCCCTCTCGGCCCGGTATGACGATCTGATGCATAACTCTTCAGCAGAGTTATGGCTGACCAGGGCACCAGTACCCACCAGCCATCAGGGTAGCGATGACTCAATCATGTCCGCCCTGCGATTCTGCATTCTGTTCTCAGTTACGTACTTCCTGTTTCTCGAGCACCAGATACCCAAGCGAATGTGGCGACTGATACTGCATTCGGCCGAGCGTAGAATGCGAAACCCTATATTCGTACGGGAATGGCAGGAGTTGAGATCGGAATTTGAATCCTTTCCGGGTTTCGTGAATTTGGTCAATTCGGTACAGAAAGGCGCTACTGACGCAGGTGTTTCAAACAAAGCATCTTTCAAAAGACTCTAGTCTAGTGAGGAAATATGTGTGCAGACTTGCCGCTAAGGGCGGATCTGTCGCGAGATGTGCGTATTTAGGAGCAAAAAGCGATGAATACATCTAGCTCTGTCGAGCTGTCATCTTCTGTCGTCCCTGAACACGACAAATTCAAAATTCTTGATCAGTACGGCTGCGGACCGATTCACTTCGCCGGCAACGACAGCGCGCTCTATGAGCGTCATTTGCTGTTCGACAACGTCATCGATCAGGCTGATGCTGACGCGCGAGATCGATTTGAGGCGTTAGCCCGCTCGGTTCGTGATGTTCTTTCGCAGCGGTGGACGCTAACCGAAAAGACATACGAGAGGGAGAATCCAAAACGTATTTACTACCTTTCTATGGAGTTTCTTATTGGGCGATCCCTCGCCAACAACGTGACGAATCTGCTCCTATCTCCCTTGGTCGAGGAAGCAGCGAGGCAACGGAGCATTGAATTAGCGGAGTTGCTCGAGCAGGAGCCTGACGCTGCTTTGGGCAATGGTGGGCTCGGCCGATTGGCCGCTTGCTTTCTGGAGTCGATGGCCACGCTTCAACTGCCCGGCATGGGATACGGGCTGCGATATGAATACGGGATTTTTAAACAATCGATCCAGAACGGCTGGCAGACTGAGCAGCCGGATAACTGGCTGAGGCGGCAAGATCCGTGGGAAGTAGCTCGACCTAACGAAAAGGTCGAGGTCAAGCTAAATTGCTCGGTTGACGTCCGCGGTGGTACGCTGCAGCCAATTTCCGGTCGCCCATCGACGCTGATCGGAGTCCCATTTGATCGGCCGATTGTTGGCTATGGAGGCAAGACGATCAACACCCTCCGCTTGTGGGCAGCAGCGTCGCCGGACTTCTTTGACTTCAAAGCCTTCAGTCATGGCGAGTTCGTGAGTGCGGTTGCGGAGAGATTAGGAGCAGAATCGCTAACCCGTGTCCTTTATCCGGACGACTCGACGAGCCTAGGGCAAGGCTTGCGATTTGTGCAAGAGTATTTTCTCGTTGCGTGCTCATTAACGGATATGATCCGCCGTTTCTGGCGATCTAATTCCGACTGGAAGCTGTTTCCTGAGCACGTTGCGATTCAGTTGAACGACACACACCCGGCTATGGCGGTTCCCGAGTTGATGCGCATCTTGCTCGATGAAGCCCGCCTCGGATGGGATGAAGCCTGGGACATCACGCAACGAACATTGGCGTATACGAATCACACACTCCTACCTGAAGCGCTGGAAAAGTGGCCTCTCGAATGGTTCGAAATGTTGGTGCCCCGTAATCTGGAAATTATTTACGAGATCAACCGCCGGCTGCTCGACTCAGTGCGAGGACAATTCCCTCGCGACGAGGGGCGCGTTCAACGTATCAGCGTTGTCGAAGAAGGACGTCAGAAAAAAATCCGGATGGCGAACCTGGCCATTGTGGGTTCACACAGCACGAACGGCGTCGCCAAAATTCACTCGGAACTGTTGCGGACAACAACGGTCAAAGATCTGGCTGAGCTACTTCCTGAGCGTTTCAGCAATCAAACGAATGGAGTAACCCCGCGACGCTGGCTGCTTCTATCCAACCCATGGCTTTCGCGTGAGATTACCAGAGCTATTGGTAACGGTTGGATAAGCGACTTGAGCGAGCTACGCAAGCTGCAGCCGTTCGCTGACGATCGCGGGTTCCAGCGCGCTTTCCGTGACGCCAAACGAGAAGCGAAGCTTGAGTTCGCCACATGGCTCGAATCTAGTACGGGCGTCTCAGTCGACCCCAACACCATTTTCGATGGCCAGATAAAACGCATTCACGAATATAAGCGAC